>JAHFAB010000190.1 GCA_023250795.1 Bacteriovoracaceae bacterium | reverse complement strand
CTCCAACCTACCAAAATGTGATTTTCCACCCACTGCTTCCGGAGTGACAAAATGATTCGCGGGCATGTAATAGTGTGCACACCCCGACAGGAGAAAGAGATTCAGGGACAAACTCAGGATTATTTTATTTTCCAAACTGATCAATCCCCAAAGCCTTTAGTCCCTCGCTCCAAGGCAAGCATTCTACATTCCCTATTTTTTTTGGATGAGGATCATTTGTAAAACAAAAACATTCTGCCTTTCGAAAGTCTTTTGAAATTTTTAAAAATGAAGATAGGTGATTCTCGTTTAATTGGGAAGTAGATTTGATTTCTATCACTGCTCTGGGAAGCCCCGGCCGCTCGATAATAAGATCCACTTCTGCATCATCTTTTGTCCTGAGATATGAAAATTTCCAATTCTTCCTAGAATAGGAACTCAATCTCATGATCTCCTGAATAATAAAGTGCTCGAAAAGCACACCGTACTGACTCGTAGAGGGTATAACTGAAGTTCCAAGTGTCCCATCCAAAGCACGTTTGACGCCGATATCGAAAAAATAAAATTTAGGATTTTTTCTTTGACGTTTTCGAATGGATTCATGAAAAGGTAAAAGCTCAAAACCAATCAAAGTATCCACTAAAATTTCAAAATACTTTCTAGTAGATACTGGATCACTTCCACAATCACGAGCAATATTAGAATAACTCAGAATTTGACCTGAGGACTGAGCAGCCACATCTAAAAACTGTCGAAACGGAGCGATTTTTCTGACTAATTGTTCTTCGAGTATTTCTTCTTTCAAATAAACTTGTGTGTAAGCCTGAAGATACTCTTTTCTGTCAGATTGATTATAATCATAGATTTTAGGGAGCGAGCCCCACTCTAAAAAATCATGAAGGGAAAACTGATTTCCTAGTTCGATGGATGAAAATGGGTACAAATTATAAACAAACGCTCGCCCCGCTAGTAAGTTTGCTGCTCCTTTTTTTAATTTTCTTGCACTGGATCCAGTAAGTGCAAACCTGAACTTACCACTTACGATTTGATCTTGTATCAAATCTAATAAAACTGGGAGTTTTTGAATTTCATCTATGAAAACCCATCCACTCTGAACCTTTTTGATTTGTTCGAGTCGAAGTAAAAGTTCCTGTGGATTTTTTAGAAAGAGATCAAACTCAGCTGGAGTCAGAAGATTGATGTTCAGATCTGCAGTTTTTTGACTAAAAAACTGCTCTCTTAAAAAAGTCGTTTTTCCAGTGCCCCTAGCTCCGAACAAGAAAAAACTACTGTTCAGTGAAGGACTCAGCAGTCTTTCAACAGGGCTATTTATCATGATTTAAGATTGTACGCCGATTTTAAACCATGATCTACCAAAATAAAGTAGCCACTAAAATCACTGTAAAATTAGCCACTTCCGCCAGTCTTGCTGCTTCCACCACCGGCTGGGGTTTTGCGTGAAGCGCCTGTTTGAGGAGCCCCACCCTTACCTTTGCCTATGCCACCTATTTTGGATTTAGACGAGAACATCCTTCTAAAACGTCCAAAGGTGTCTTTCGGAGTAGCTCCCGACGCAGTTGATGAAGCGGCTGCCTCATCCGTTTGCTTCTGCTCAGCCTGAGCAGCCTTAGATCCAGAGGCCTTCGCCTTCTTTTTGCGATCAATCTCAGGATGATCCACTAACTCTAAAACCGCCATCTGAGCTGCATCACCCCAACGACGATCTGAAAGCTTCAACACTCGAGTATAACCACCCGCGCGTGAACGGTAGCGCTCAGCTAAAGTAGAGAAAAGTTTTTTCACAACACTATCATCACGAGTTCGATCAAACGCAAGTCGTCTCGAATTCAGAGATCCCTCTTTGCCCAAAGTGATCAGGCGATCAATCACTCTGCGTGTTTCTTTGGCTTTTTGAACAGTCGTTACGACCTGTTCTTTATCCAAAACTGAATTGGCCAAATTCCGAAACATGGCAAGCCGGTGAGAAGTATTTCTCCCAAATTTGCGACCATCTACATTATGTCTCATAAAAAAACCTCAACTCTCAATCTCTCTAGAACTCTTAGTCCTCAATATCGCCCTCAGCTTCAGGCTCTTCTTCACCTTTTTGACGATCACTCATCATGCGACTTTCATCTACATCCGAATCAGCAGGTTTTGGCGGTTGACTGGGCGGTGAAAAACCATCGAGTTTCATCCCAAGGCTCAGTCCCATTTCTCCTAAGATGTCCTTGATCTCATTTAGAGACTTACGGCCAAAGTTCTTCGTTTTGAGCATCTCAGCTTCTGTCTTTTGAACAAGCTCATAGATGTACTTAATATTTGCATTCTGCAAACAATTGGCAGAACGCACCGAAAGTTCCAGTTCTTCGACTGAACGGTAAAGATTGGGGTTAAACTGAGGTCCCTTATCTTCCTTCATCACCATCACAGGTTCTGGATCCTCATCGAAGTTCAAGAACACAGAAAGTTGGTCTTTCAAAATCTTAGAACCCAACGAAACAGCATCCTCCGGGAGCACAGATCCGTCCGTCCAAATTTCTAAAGTCAGTTTATCGTAATCTGTTCTCTGTCCCACTCGGCTTTGAGTGACAGTGTAGTTCACTCGTCGCACAGGCGAGAAAAAACTATCCACTGGGATCCATCCAATGGGCATCTCTTCAGTCTTATTGTTTTCGGCGGGTTGATACCCACGGCCTCGAGTGACTTTGATTTCCATCCGCAGTTTTCCATTTTTTCCCAAAACCGCAATGTGTTGGTCTGGGTTGAGGACTTGAACATGCTCAGAGACAATAATGTCGGAAGCCTTCACTTCTCCTGGGCCTGTTTTATCAATCAGAACTGTGGCCTCTTCGCTATACAAACGAAAACGAACTTCTTTCAGATTAAGAATCACCTCTGCCACATCTTCATTGACGTCAGGAATCGGCGTAAATTCATGAAGAACTCCATCCACTTTGATCCCAGTCACCGCAGCACCTTGAAGTGAAGAGAGCATAATTCTTCGAAGAGAATTGCCCAATGTAAGCCCGTAACCACGCTCCAGTGGCTTTGCTATAAATTTTCCATAATGAGGAGTGAGGGTCTCTTTATCTACATCGAGGGACTTCGGTTTAATCAAATCACGCCAATTTTTTTCTAACATACGATTCTCCTGTCATCCCCTCGCTGTTCGTCATGAACGAGCCATGCGGGGAGTGTTGAGAGAGGGGCTTCCATTCACCCTCCAAAACCTATTTCGCAAAACCTACTTCACTAAACTTACTTCGAATAAAGCTCTACCACTAAACGCTCTTCCATCGGAGCTGTCAAATCATCTCGAGAGGGCAAATCTCTCACCCTCGACTTAAACTGAGATGACTCAAGCTCTAACCACTGTGGAATTTCGCGCCTTTTTACTGCCTCTAATGCGCCCATAATCCGGGCACTCGCGCGGCTCTTCTCGCGAACTTCGACCACATCTCCCTTATCTACAAGATAAGATGGAATATTGACTCGAAGACCATTAATTGCAAAATGTCCATGTCTCACCAGCTGCCTAGCTTCGGCTCTTGAATTTGCAAAACCAGAACGATAGGCCACGTTGTCCAAACGGCGCTCCAACATCGTCAACAAATTAGATCCCGTGATTCCCTTCATCTGTTCCGCTTTTTCAAAGAGACTTCGAAACTGCTTTTCTAACAAGCCATACATGCGCTTAATTTTCTGTTTTTCTCTCAACTGTAAGCCATATTCGGAAAACTTAATTCTTCCCTGCCCATGCTGACCGGGTGGATAGCTTCTTCGCTCAAATCCACATTTTTCTGAATAGCAACGGTCTCCTTTCAAAAAAAGCTTTTGATTTTCACGTCGGCAAAGTCGACAAACTGATTCACAATAACGAGCCATAATTCTTAGACCCTTCTCCGTTTCGGCGGACGACAACCATTATGAGGAATGGGTGTAATATCTTCAATGAAAGTAATACGCAAGCCCGCAGCTGAAAGTGCGCGAAGAGCTGACTCGCGCCCTGCTCCAGGACCACTGACAAAGACCTGCACAGATCTCATCCCACACTCTACGGCTTTACGAGCAGCATCTTCTGCTGCCACCTGGGCTGCAAAGGGGGTGTTTTTTCTTGACCCTTTGAACCCTTTCCCTCCAGCACTGGACCAACAGACTGCATTGCCCATCATGTCCGTTATGGTCACCACCGTATTATTAAACGTCGCCAGAATATAAACACTTCCAGTGGATTGAGTTTTCTTACTTTTCTTTACTTTTTTGACTCCAGCGTCAGTAGCCGCTGGGGCTGAAGCTGGGTCTTTACTCTCTACTTTATTTTCTACTTTTTGTTCTGACATAATCACCTTTTTATAAAATTAAATTCAAAATTACTTCATCGCTTTCACAGACTTCTTACCTGCAATTGCGATCGCTGGACCTTTTCTCGTTCGAGCGTTCGAATGAGTCCTTTGTCCTCTGACCGGAAGACTTTTTCTATGTCGTGACCCACGATAACAGCCCAGATCCACCAAGCGTTTGATGTTCAAACTCACTTCACGCCTGAGATCCCCCTCGACTCTCAAAGTTCGATCCACAATTTCTCGAATTTTTGCCACTTCTGTTTCAGCTAAGGAGTCTGACTTCTTATCCAACTCCACTCCCGCCTCTTTCAAAATCTTATTAGACATGGACCGCCCAATCCCAAAAACATAGGTCAAGGCCACTTCCATTCGTTTATTTCGTGGGAGATCAACTCCCGCAATTCGAGCCACTTTCTACCTACCTTTCAAAAATTAACCCTGACGTTGTTTATGACGAGGGTTCTCACACAGCACACGCACCACCCTTTTTCGGCGGATCACCTTGCACTTGTCACAAATTTTTCTCACT
>JAHFAB010000189.1:1058-4870 GCA_023250795.1 Bacteriovoracaceae bacterium | reverse complement strand
CCTCCAGCCCGTTGCGCTTGGGGGATCTAGTTCTCCAGAGAATCTGCGCTGCTTGTGTCGTACGCACAACGCCTACGCGGCAGTGAAAATATTTGGGAGGGAGAAAATGGGGGATTTTTTGCCGGAAATAAAATAACGAAATAGCTGAGAACCCCAACTACGAAGTTTCCCTTCTATAGCATGATCTCCATCAGCGCATAAAGCACCGCGGTCAATACAAATCCGCAAGTGATTACGCCTTTGATCGTTGTAAAAGGTCCAGTCTTCCCCTTTAGGGCGTTGATTTCTAATGCGAGGAAAATCGCCGCGAAAACAAGCGCCAAAGTCCCGAGAGAGGATCCAGCCGTTACATTCAAAGGAAAATGACTTGCAGCACCCATGAAAAAAAGCATAGGGACTGAAAAAAGAGTGTTTGTCCTTGAGGCCACCCCTGCTCTGGCTCCGCAGGCGGCTGCGTTCGGGAGTGCTGATCCACCGCTTGCTGCTTGAGTTGCGGATTGGATGACCACTTGTTGATTGGGCCAAATCACAAACCAAACATTACCCCACATGAGAAGTCCTAGAGATGCTCCGGTGAGAATCGTAACGCCCCAGGAGGAGGCGAAAATTCCCATTCCGAGTTGGTGGCCTTTCATTCCTAGGATGAGGACACCCGTGACCATTGTAAACATGGCTGCCCAGCGAAACCACCATAGGGCACGGGGGACCAGTTTTTGGATGGCGGCCGATTTGGTGTTGGCGTCAGTTTCAGCAAAAAAAGCGCCTTGAACAAAGTTAAAATAATAAAGCAGGCCAATCCAGGTGACGCCAAATAAAAAATGGAGCCATCTGAGAACAAACATAAATCCATCGAGACTAAGTATTGTGAGGTTCATGATTTTAATTTCCTTTTCATTAATATAATCTAGTTAAATCAAAATTTCAGCTAAATCTCTCCCAGAAATTCCTAATAAGTATAAAATCGAGCGCAGGTTCTTCTGACTAATAGCCAAATCAGCGCGCTCTCTAACTACTGGTTTTGCATTGAACGCTATCCCCAGCCCCGCTTTTTCCAGCATCAAAAGATCATTGGCCCCATCTCCAATGGCAATGACTTGATCCAAATGGATGTATTCTTGTTGCGCAATGACATCCAGGAGATCTGCTTTTCTTTGTGCATTGAGAATGGGCGGGAGGACTTTTCCAGTCGTGAGCCCCTCTTTGTCGAACTCAAGAACATTAGAATAAGCGTAGTGCAGCCCCAGCTTTTCTTTGATCCGATCCGCAATACAGGAAAATCCTCCACTGATGAGCGCGATTTTATAACCTAATGTTTTGAGTACTATGACGAGGTCTTGGGCCCCGGGTGTGAGCTCCAGGCGTTGATAGACTTTTTCAATATCAGCTTTCGTGAGTCCTTTGAGCTTTTCGCAGCGAAGTCTTAAGCTTTCGTCAAAGCTCATTTTTCCAGCCATGGCGTCTTTTGTGATGTTGGAGACTTCTTTGTAAATTCCTTTTTCCTTTGCCAACTCATCGATGACTTCCGCCTGAATGAGGGTTGAATCTAGATCCAAAACCACCATTCTCTTTGCCCGCCGAAAAAGGCCCTCTGCTTGGAGCGCGATATCGACTCCTTGTTTCTTGGCGATGAGCAGGAGTTCTTTTTTGAGTGCCGTTCGGTCGGGCTCTTCTGAAGACGATACAATCATTTCGACGCAGCTAAACTCCCCTTCGCTTAGGCGTTCGATGATGTCGATATTGACCTTGTATTTTGCCAAAATGGCAGTCACTTCGTGGAGGGCTTGGGCGCTGATGGGTTTTGCAATGAGGGTGACCGCGTAGCGATAGGCTTTGGTGGAGAAGTGGCCTTCGGGGTTGTATTCTCCATTGAGGACCCTGAAGTCTAATTTGAGTCCCAGTTCAGTGGCTTTAAACAATAAATCTTTAACAGCGGCTTTGTCATCTCCTGGATTAGAACTGGAAGTCGTGCCATTGATTTCAAAAAGGATTGAGAGCGAAAGTAGGTTGTGAATCACCGCTTGCCCAATGTCTAGGATAGTGACATTTCCCTGGGACAAAACTCCGGTGAGCTGTGCAGTAATTCCTGGGCCGTCTTGCCCTGAGACTGTGACTAAGACAACTGAGTTTTTATGCGCCATAGAGAACCTACCCTTTTCAGAAGATCAGCCTTATCAGAAAATAAAGCATTCTAATATCTTGAAGTTATTCATATTTACATAATGCAATGCATATAGACTTATCCTGACTTATTTAGTAAACTATTATTAGATGTCGAATTTATATAAGATTTTAGAATATTTCATCGTGGCATTTCCCCTTTTTTGGGCTCAACAAGCATTTACTGGGGAAAGGCAAAATCATTTTGGGTCTTCTCATATCTCAAGTCCAGTCTCGCGATCTCCAGCTTGGGAAAACTATCATTTGGGAGTCGTAACCCATTCTGAGTTCAATTTGATCCCCGATCGCAGCCAAGTTTCTGGAAGACTCGCTGGGCGAACAGGCCTTCTCAGTCAAACATCAGGCAGTGCTCCTCCCGCATGGAAACTTTGGAGCGCACCGAACCGCTATCATTGGTTGCCTTAAGGGTCGGCGTTAAGTTATCCGCGTGCTGCGATCCACAAATCACAAAATCCTTTGTAGTTTTTCGCGACTTGGTCTGAAGCCTGTGCGTGGTCCCACTTGCCTTCTTTCACACCTTTGAGAGGTTCCCAAAAAATCGTTCTTCCGACAGCAAATCCGATGAGTCCTGGAACTTTTGCGGCCGTCGTGAGCCAGTGTTTTACTTTTTCAGCATTTTCACCCCGGCCTAAGACAATCACGCCAACCTGGTCTCTATTTCCAGTGCGGGCTTGGCTGGCCACTTTGACCGAGTCCTCTCGGGTTTCGATTCCTTCGAGTTTCCAGACGTCTGGTTCCACTCCAAAATCTTGCATTTCTTTCATAGAGCGGACCATGAGAGCTGGGCGAAGGTCCTTGTCATATCGGGCAGTTTCTCCGCCACACGTCGCCAATTGTTTTGCAGTGGCTGGGACCAAGAGTTCAAACATGAATTTATTTTTCTCCGCATGGCAATAATCCGAGAGTTTTTTGAGCCGTTCGGCCTGTCTTTTATTCAAAACAGGGTCTGATTCTGGATTGTACCGGACTAAAACTTTTACAAAACTGGGGTTGAATTTATTAATATGCGCCCCGAATTCTGCTCCATACTCGAAATCAAATTCGTCTTGTCCTGATTTTTCTGCGGGGCAGGCCGTCATGAACCCTTGAGCTTTGGCGTCCTTCAAAATCTCAGAGCCAAATTGTTCGTCAACTAAAATTCCCGCTTTGTTTTTCGGAACGCCCGCCTGGACCGCTTTTTTGAATCCTTCATAGATCGTCTTCTTATAAGTGCAAATCTCCTGAGTTTCTGCTGGGGTGGGAGCGCGGCCTTTGATTCCAAATAATTTTTCCTGAAAAGATCCCCGATGGTCAAAGGGCATTACAAATAGATCTCCCGTAAAACCGATATTGTGGTGACTCATGTCGCGTTCTCCTTCGTACCGTAAAATAAACCAACTTTTGGCTCACGTCCATGTGATTCTATTTGACGGTTTATGCTGCTCTTGAGTAGATATTTCAGATGTCTGAGAAATACCTAAACACGCAGCCCTACAAAGGGAGTCGAGATTTTTACCCGGAAGAACAGCGCATTCAACACTGGATGTTTGAGCGATTGAGAAAAGGGGTGGAGCGCTACGGGTATCAAGAGTACAACGGTCCGATGCTAGAGCCCTTTGAACTCTATGCGGTAAAATCAGGTGAAGAGATTGTGA
>JAHFAB010000189.1:0-1048 GCA_023250795.1 Bacteriovoracaceae bacterium | reverse complement strand
TGACTCCGACGATGGCGAGAATGGTGGCTAAGAAAATCCATGAACTTCCCAGACCCATTCGTTGGTTTAGTTTTCCAAACCTTTGGCGCTATGAACGACCACAGAGAGGGCGGCTCAGAGAACATTGGCAGCTCAATGTCGATGTTTTGGGGGGAGATACATTACTTGCGGACGCAGAAATTCTTTGCCTCTCTTTGGATCTGATGAAGATTTTTTCAGGTGAAAAATCGATCAGCATTCGCGTCAATCATCGTCAACTCGTGGATTTTTTCTTAAAAGATCAGTTGAGTCTCAGCCCAGAAACTGGCCTTGCGGTCACAAAGGCGATCGACGCTCGAGCAAAAATCGGGGAAGAAGCCTATTTGAAATGGCTTTCGGATCTTGGATTAGATTCTGAGACACAGAAAAAGATCGAGGGGTTTTTTCATTCTCCATTGGAAGAGGTAGCGGCGAAATTTCCATGTCCAGGGGCGCAGGAACTCGTTGCACTTTTTTCTTTTTTAGAAGAATCAGGTCTTAGGGAGCAAATCCAGTTTGATCCCCTGATCATGAGAGGGATGAATTATTACACAGGTATGGTGTTCGAAGTCTATGATACTTCTCCGGAGAACAAGAGGGCCATGTTTGGTGGGGGACGCTACGATAATTTGATTGGATTATTTGGAAACGCAAAACTTTCGGGCGTAGGTTTCGGTATGGGAGATGTGACTCTGAGAGATTTCTTAGAGGTGCACGGGTTACTACCTTCACTTGGTACAGGAGTAGACGTTTTTGTGACTCTCCCCCATGTGAAGTTACGCGTACAAGCTGAAAAAATGACACAAGAGTTAAGAGCGCGGAGACTTTGCGTGATGACGCCACTGGAGGTCAGTGGGTTTGGCCAGCAACTCAAGATGGCTTCTAAACATGGGGCGGCTTACGCAGTGATTTTGGGAGAGGCAGAGCTTGCAAAGAAGGCTGTGGTGGTGAAAAATCTGAAAACTTCTGAGCAGAAGGAAGTTTTGATTTCAGAGTTAGCAAATGTGCTTTGTAAAGAATTGGGAAATAA
>JAHFAB010000188.1 GCA_023250795.1 Bacteriovoracaceae bacterium | reverse complement strand
GAAAAACGAGAAGAGAGAGAAGCTGGGCTCACTGAAAAGGTTTTGCTCGAACAGTTAGAAGCTCTTCCTGATCTTGATGCTGGAAACCAGTTGGTTTTGGCCTATGAACCGGTTTGGGCCATTGGGACTGGGCTCACTGCAACGCCTGAGCAGGCCGAAGCAGCGCATGGATTGATTCATCTCTATCTTGAGAAACGCTTTGGAAAAAACAAGGGCTGGAAAATCCCAATGCTCTATGGGGGGAGCGTAACGCCTGAAAATTTTGCTTCTCTCTTGGAATGCCCCCACGTGGACGGGGGGCTCATTGGAGGGGCAAGTCTAAAGCCTGAAAATATTCTGAAATTCGTTCAGACAGCTCAGTTATTTATCACTTGAATCTCACTCCACACTTCGCTATAGAAACCTTACCCTATGCAAACATTAGTCACAGTCGTTCATGTTTTTAGCTGCGTTATGATGGTGCTTTTAGTCCTGATCCAATCCGGCAAAGGAGCGGAAATCAGCGCATCTTTGGGCGGATCCAGCCAGACCATTTTTGGAAGCTCAGGCGGCGCAAACTTTTTTACCCGTCTGACCGCCATTATGGCCGCAAGTTTCATGATCTGTTCCGTTTGGCTCACAGTGCTAGCCAATCAATCTCAAAAGAGCTTGTTTCAGGGGATGTCGGCGGCCACGAGTTCAAACTCGCCTAGCCCGAAGGCCTCAGCACAACACTAAACACTAGCCACCCTTTCTGCTATTTAAAAAGTGAAGTAGCATCCATAGAGGGTGGGTGATCCCTTCCTCTTCAGCATTTCACTTTTAACGAAAACACCCACTCCGCAGCGAAGTAAAAATGAATTAATCAGGTATTAACATGCCTTTCCAACACAAGAGTACCGAGAACATGTACTCAGAACCGTATTTCAAAACTCTTTTAGAGTATTAATTAGTTTTATAAATATAAATTTGTTAGTATTTTACTAACTAAATTACAGATAAAAACTACTTTAGTTGTAAAAAAATAGATACGTTCGTATAATACAAATAAATACTTTTTATGAAAACCAAAAATAGAACTTTATCAAAAATAGAAGCTCGATTGATTTTAGATCTGGAATGGCACGGTAAACACATTGTCCACCTTAAGGAAATACAGAGCTTACTTGACGTAAGCAAAGGACATGCACGTTTTATCGCATTCAAGCTAGTTCACAATGGTTGGCTGGAACGCCTGAGAGGGGGGGTTTTCCAACTCATCCCTGCAGAACGTGGTCTTGAAGCAATCTCAGATACTAGCCCATTTCTGGCAACCGATGTTTTTCAAAACCCCACTTTTTACTCCTTTGGTACTGCTTGCTCATTCTATGGTTTTACTGATCAGGTGTTTGCTGAAATATTTCTCGCTTCTTCAAAATCAAGAACACCTCAACACATACGAGGTAAGAAATACGTTTTTGCACTTGTTCCCAGAGCTCGGTTTCTTGCTTACCAGAAAGTCAAGGCTTTTGGGCAACCTGTGCAGATGGCTACTCCAGAAAGAGCGGTCCTCGATGCTTTAGAGCGGCCCAGATATGCAGGTGATCTTGCTGAAGTCTCTCGAATCATTAGAGTAGCGTGGCCAAAACTCGACTTAGGTAAACTTCTTGATCTCCTACAAATCTGGAAGCAATCAGCACTCGTTCAACGCCTGGGATTTTTTATTGATCTACATGGAATCCAAATACCACCAAAATTTAGGGCACACCTCAAGAAGTTAGTCAGATCAAACAACAAAATTTATCTTACTACACAAGGACGTTGGAATACTTCAACACATCTGAATTCTGAATGGCTTATCATAGAGAATATTCCAAAAAGCATTCTGCTCGAAGGCACAGAAAATAAGCGACCCTACGTTCCAAGAAAGGTACTCACAACAGCAGGGAACGAAGAAAGTCAAAAATGATCGCAGAAAAATTCGTAGACCGATTTGCCAAAAATAGTGGTCTTAAAGACAAACTCATTGCAGAACGAGAAGTAGTACTCACCTATGCACTCAACGCACTTAACTCTTCTGGAGCCAAAAAATATCTCGCCTTTAAGGGTGGAACGGCTCTTCGAAAACTTGTGTTTGGCTCTTCCGGACGGTTTTCTATGGATCTTGATTTCACCCTTTGCGCCGATGGCCTAGAAAAAGATGAGGCACTCGAACAAATTCTTGCAATCTTTAGCACCCATCATCACGGTGTTTCATTCACAGCGAAGACTGAAGACTTCTATTTCAGTGACACAGATACATCGTTTGGTGGAAACGTTTCATATGTACACGAATGGAATAGTACAGGCGTCTTCAAACTTCAAATTAGTCTTCGAGAAAAACCTACTCTTCCTTTAAAAAAAATACCTATGCTCAATCAAGAGTATTTCAAAGAGTTGGAGTTCAAGCCTCCACTTATACTATCCCTTCTTCCAATCGAAATGATTGCTGAAAAAATTCGCGCTGCATTTCAAAGATCGAAGGTCCGTGACCTATATGACCTCAACCGTTTTGCAATTTCACCATTCGACGCTGAACTTTTGCGTAAGCTTGTAGTTCTCAAACTCTGGCAATCTAAAGATCCATTTAATCCCGAGGCATTCTTCAAAAAAATACGAGGAACAGATTATGATTGGGAAGACTTAAACCGCTTAGTTCGACCCAATGAGAGATCATCTCCAAACGAAATCATAGCTTCTCTAGAAAAGAGATACTCACCACTGAGAAAACTCACAGAATTAGAAAAAAAAGTGGTCCTTGATTCCAAAAGTGGAAAAATGAACCACTAGCGAACCTCCTCAGAGCCGAAGTGCGAAAAAAGCTTGAGTAGTTGCTCTTACTGGTGCAATGGGGACGCTCTTTGGAAAAAAATGAGAGTCCCCACTCCGCAGCGAAGTAAAAATGAATTAATCAGGTATTGAGGTATTTTTCCAAAAACGAAAATAGTGAGAACTGTATTTCAAAACTCTTTTAGAGTAATGATTTGATGAATGAGATCAACCAAAAGAAACAACAAAATATATTTATGACACAGATCTACCTAATAACCCTACTTTTTTCTCTAATAGAAAATCCGTTACTTGCTAAAAATCCAATTTATCATTTTGAGCAAGTCAAACCAGAGATCACTGCATTAGCGGGAACCTTGGAAAAACAAACCTTTCCTGGATTACCAGGTTACGAAAGCATCAAAAACGGAGACCATCCTGAAAAAGGTTGGTATCTAAGGCTGATTCGGCCCATTGATGTGGAGGCGTCTAAAAGTGATACTGATCCAAATTCTTCCACTGAAAAAAATATAAAAATTGTACAGCTTGCCAATTGTTATACAAGTCCTGAAAAAAAATTATTAAGAGAAAAAAAGAACGTTTGGGTAAAAGGATATTTTTTCCATGCCCTAACAGGTCATCATCACTCGAGAGTGCTGTTTTGGGTTGAAAAAATGGAAGAGAGAACAAGATGAATGCAGGTCGATTTACTAGTGCTCATCAAGGCCCTGGGCATTCAGTCATTTACACAACAGATGACCATAAAGAATTTCGATATTTTGGAGGAAATTGGGCTTGGAGAAATAATAATCCTGGTAATCTTCGACCAGGTAAAATCAGTAAGAAAAATGGAGAAATAGGAAAAGCTGGTGGATTTGCTGTTTTCCCAGACTACGAGACCGGCCACAATGCGTTATTAGATTCACTAAAAATCACTTATGGTAATTGTAATCTCCGGAAATTAGCACATGGCTATGCTCCAGAAGAAGAAAACGACACAGAAAACTATTTAAATTTTCTGAAGAAAAAAACAGGAATACGAGACAATCGAAAAATAAAAGATTTTACTTCAGATGAGTTTCAAAGACTTTGGAATGCCATTGAGCAAATAGAAGGAAAAAATAAAGGGAAAATACAAGTAATAAAACAAATCACCAAAGTTAAGAAAAATAAAAAAGGAACAATTGTTTCTTATTTTATTGATGAAATTGGATGGGTTTCAAAAGCAGTTGGAGTCAAATTAGCCTCCAACTGTGTTATTGATGCGGTAGTTGCAACATCAAGATCTGGGAATTTATATCTCAGAACTAGACCAGACATTGAAATCGTAAATCTAGATGATTTGGGATAGATTTATTTCAATGACTGCCGCGCAAAGGCCCCACCCCTTCCTCTTCAGTACTTCACTTTTTGTGAAATTCGTTAGGGGTGAGAAATCCGCAGCGAAGTAAAAATGAATTAATCAGGTATTAACATGCCTTTCCAAAACACAAATAGGGGGGAACTGTATTCTAAAACTTTTTTGGGTTAATGATTTTTATGCTAAACTCTCACTTAATGAAGTCAAATACAAATATTTCATTTTTAAATGATGTAAAATTAAAAACTGTTTTAGAAAAATTGATTCCAGTCTTTAAACCATTACAGGTCTATCTTTTTGGATCTACCGCTAGAGAGCAGGCAGGCCCTGATAGTGATTATGACTTGATGTTCATTGTTTCTGACACAGCGCCACCAGAGCTCAAAAAAAGTAAACTTGCATATCAAACACTTTTTGGAACCGGAATCGGCGCTGATATCTTAATATGGACTGAAAGTAATTTTAATAGAAGACTCCACGTCATCACCTCCCTTCCCGCCACAATCAAAAGAGAAGGAAAATTGCTTTATGCCCAATGATCCAGTTTTAATAGAAGAAACTAAAAGCTGGTTAAAAAAAGCCAAGTTGGATCTAAAAACAGCGGAACATTCTCTGACCAGTGATCCACCCCTTACGGAAATAGCTCTGTTTCACTGCCAACAGTCCGTGGAAAAAAGCCTGAAAGCGTTTTTAACCTTTCACCAAACAGTTTTTAGAAAAACACACTTAATTGAAGAAATAGGTCAACA
>JAHFAB010000187.1 GCA_023250795.1 Bacteriovoracaceae bacterium | reverse complement strand
AAAAACCAAGCTGGTTCAGAACCTACGGCAGAAATAAAAACTCTCACTGAATATCCTGCAATGCCAGAGCGGTCGACAAAGACTTTATATAATTTGATGAAAAAAACCGGAAAGAAAATGAATAGGGGTGTGAGTGGTGCACATGTGGGCTATGGAAGCGATGGCAATCACTTAGCGGCTCAGGGTATGCAACTTCTTGTTGGATTAGGGCCTTACGGAGGAGGTATGCATACAGACCAAGAGGTGATGGATATTAAATCTTATTCTGAGCGACTTTTGTTAGATCGAGCTTTGATTGAGGAAATTCTTAAGAACTAAGCCAAAGCTCTTAGGTTCTTTTTTGCAGTAGGCTTGTTTTTTTCATTCCAGGTTTCCGATAAAATGGCCTCTGCATCGTCTGGATAAGGATAAAGTTCTCGCATCGAGCGAGTCTGCCCTGGAGCTACCACCATAGTGAGTTGATCACGTGTGAGTTGGTTTGGGTGAGTGAGTCCGCAGGAGTGCAAAATCATGAAGACATCTTTTTTAAGTGTTTTTGCATAATTGGCAACGCGATTGCTTTTAGCGGCGGGATCTAAGCCCCTTTGCAACCATTTGTCCTGAGTTGTAATTCCGGTTGGACAACGATTGGTTTGACATTTTAGGGCCTGTATACAACCTAAGCTGAGTAAAAAACCTCTGGCAATATTGACCATATCTGCACCGAGTGCGAGTGTTTGAACTACATCACCACCGGTTGCAACTTTTCCGCTTCCAATCAGAACTAAGTTTTGTCTGACTCCATATTTTCTAAGCGAGTTGTCCATTTGTGTAAGAGCATCCCTGAGTGGAAGTCCTACGTAGTCCGCAAGAGCAAGGGGTGCGGCTCCAGATCCTCCCTCTGTTCCATCTACAATAATAAAATCAGGAGTTCTTCCCGTTTCTGCAATTTTCCTTGCCAACTCTTCAGATTGTGCTAGCGATCCTCCGACAAGCTTTATTCCTGTTGGTTTTCCCGTAATGTTTTGCACGTGTTCGACAAACTTGAGAAGTCCATCGGTATCATGAAATTCTTCGTGTGTATTAGGGCTGTGACAATCTTTGCCCATGGGGATCCCACGAATTTTTGAAATTTCTTCAGTAATTTTTTCTTTCGGAAGTACTCCGCCCTTTCCGGGCTTAGCACCTTGAGCAAGTTTTACTTCGATGAGTTTAACATAAGGGCGGCCTGCCACTTCGATGAGTTTACTTTCATCTAATTTTCCATCGGGTGTACGAATTCCAAATTTTGCAGGTCCAATTTGGAAACAAATGTCAGCTCCTCCTGATGCATGATGAGGGCTCAGAGAACCTTCGCCAGTCGACATATAAAGTCCTGCTTTTTGAGCACCAGAAGAAAGGGCTTTCACTGCGTTGGCAGAAAGTGAGCCAAAGCTCATGCCGCTAATATTGAAAAAACTTTTAGGTTGATAAGGATATTTTCTGTTTTTTCCAATGACCGGCGGGAGCGCATCTTTTTCCCCATCTTTGTCTGATTGGTTTACTGGAAATAGGTTTGGAAGAATGTGTACTGTGCCCGGCGCATTGTGGTCTACTTCGCTGCCAAACCCAATGACATTGTTCATTCCTTTTGCACTGGCATAAATCCAACTGCGAGTATTTCGATTAAACGGTCTTTCGGAAGTGTCAGAAGATATAATGTACTGCCTGAGTGGGGCGCCAAGCTCTTCTAAGATGTAGCGAATGTGCGCAACAATTGGAAAATTTCGCTTAAGTGTCGAATCTTTTTGAATATAAGCCTCATAGATGACCCAATAAGACAAAACTCCCACAAATATTCCAGCTGAAATGATCCAAAGCATATGTCCGACTCACCTCTTCTCATTGATGTATCGGGAATATGCAGATTGAACTTAACACTTATTTGGGCTGTGCGTAATCATGCAAAGTGGATGGATTTTAATCCAGTTTAACGTTAAATAGGTTGTAATTTAATCCAGTTTGTATTATGATATAAATCAAGATGTCAGACGGTCATAAAGGTGTTTTTAAAGAGGCCTTCAAAGAAATGCTTTTGGAAAAAAATTTTAGGGTAGAGCCTCACATATTCCGACGCTCCATAAAGTATGAAATAATTTCACAAAAAGCATTGATTGCAATTGGGGTCAGAAGAAGTGGAAAAACTACATTTCTAAAACAAATCTGTTCAGATTTAATACAGAAGCAAAAGATATCGGAAAATCAAATCGTTTATATCAATTTTTCTGATGAAAGACTTTTGAATGTACAGTCAAATGATTTGCAAGATATTTTGAGTGCTCATCACGAACTCTTTCCAGAACTAGAAGAAACTCAAACGGTTCATTATTTTTTAGATGAAATACAGATGGTAAAAAATTGGGAACTTTTTGTAGATCGCCTTATCCGATCTTCGACTAGGCAAGTTTATATTACTGGCTCTTCTTCTAAGCTGTTGAGTAAAGAGATAGCCACACAAATGAGAGGTAGGTCTATTTCTTACGAAATTTTCCCCTTTGGTTTTACTGAACTACTAGAGTGGGAAGGAATCGAAACAAAGCTATTATCTACAAAAAAAAAGGCGAAGGTTTATAAACGGTTTGAAAAATACCTTTTTGAGGGGGGGTTTCCTGAGGTGGTGCATCAACCTCAATATATACAAAGAAAAATATTACAAGAGTATTTTACAACTTTACTGATGAAAGACGTGATCGAAAGGCATAACCCTTCTAACCCGGTTGCAGTTCAAACAACTTTGAATATTGCAATGAACCAAATTTCTGGCCTCTATACTATTAATAAACTTTTTGAGAGACTCAAGTCTCTGTCTTTTAAAGTTCAGAAGTCAGATGTCACAGAGTACTTAGATTGGTTTCAAGAAGCGTACGCTTTGTTTTCTGTACCTATTTTTGTCGAGTCCTTTCATAAACAAAATGTCAATCCAAAAAAGATTAGTTCTATTGATAATGGACTCACCTGTGCCGTGAGTACTTCATTATCAAAAAGTACTGGGCACTTGCTAGAGAACTTAGTGTTTTTAACGTTTAGACGCCTGGAAAAGAAGATTTATTATTTTAGAGACCGATATCAACATGAAGTTGATTTTGTTGTATTGGATGAGTTTGAAAAACCGGTGCTTTATCAGGTTTCTGTTTCTCTAAAAGAAGAATCAGTAAAAGAAAGAGAACTAAAGTCATTATTTGCAGCTATGAAACAGCTAAATCTTAAAAAAGCGACTCTTTTTACATTGAACGAGAAATTTATAATTGAGCAAGAAAAGCACAAAGTCTATGTCCGTCCTCTTTGGGAGTTTTTACTGGAAGTGAAGATGTGACGGGTTTTACATTAATGTTGGGTGTAACCGCTCCACCCATTAAGCGTCCATTTTTTTAGCCAGCGAGGACATTTTCCCATTTTTTCTAAATTTTCACTTTCGTGTACGAGGACCCATTCTGCGCATTGTCCTGCGTGAATATCTTGCCATCTGATGAGTTGGCTACGCCCAGAAATCCATTGCCCAATTCTTTCATCAGCAATGACGGATGCGTTTTGTGGGATTTTATCTAAAAGATTTCTCAACTCTGTCCGTGCGTAAGCTTCTTTTCCGTACTCAATCATTTGTCTGAATGGGTCTTGGTCCATCATAAGCAAAATACATACAGCCCAAATCCAGGGAAGTTTTTTCCAAAATAAATTCTCAGGCAAATGTGTGAGGGCAAGCAAAGTCATAGTAGCTAAAACTGGCCAAATCTCTAAAACATAATGGAGCCCAGGTTGTCTGAGGGGCGCATAGGTGGAGAGAGCAGCGCTGAGTATTGATGGTAGTGCTGCTAAAATCCAAATCAGACGGTATTTTCCAGTAAAAAATGGAAGAAAAACCCAAGGTAAAAAGAGGGTTTTGAAATAGCCGAGCAGCTCTCTAGCTCCAATTGTTTCTAATATTTTTTCAGGGTGAAAAAATAGATTTTCAAAAAAATCTTTTAGATTACTTCCTAAATAAGAATAATAACGTATAAAATAATTCTTATTCTCAGGATGAGGTGTTAGTTCAAAACCGATAAAGACTAAAAATAAAATGAGTGCAGAAAAAATCGAGGGCCATCTGTATTTTTTCTCTTCCAAGACAGAAAAAAGAGTAAACACTAGAGCACAGTTGAGAAGAGCTGTTTCTTTAGTTCCAGCAGCTATGAGTAATAAAGAGAATCTTAGCCAATAAGAGCTTCTCGTAAAAGTGAGTGATAAGACCCAAGACATTGTAAAAAAATAGATAGAACTCTCATGAAATCCCCAGCGCAAATTTCCCCACAGGCTATCAAAACTGAGTCCTGAGAGCAGAGTGACAGTGGCGATCTGATTTTTCTTTTTAGTTCCTAGGCCTGGGATATTTTCAGCCAAATACAACCAGGCTGCAACTCCTCCAAAAATCAGCAATGGCTGGAGGATCGAAAGGATGAGCGGTGAGCTGCCAAAGATCCAATAGCTGGGTGTGAGGAGAGCCAAGGAGGGGGAAAAATGATCGAGCATGAAGTTTCCAGCCTGACTCACAGTGCTTTGGAATCCATGAAAATGAGCTAAGTTCCAAAGAATTTGGTGAAAAATCCCTACGTCATAAAGAGTATATCTCAGTGCTAGAGTTTGAAAAATTCCTATGAAAATGGCCCAAAGTGTTACAAAACCTAAAATTTTCCAACGGGCAGAAGAGCGCTTGAGGATCTCAAGGAATTTTCTAACGCCTTTGAGGAGAAAGCTTTTTTTAAAAAACGGAGAAGAGAGAAGGCCAAAAATAACGAAGATTACAATCGTCCTTCTCAAATCAGCTCCATGTTTGAGAAGGAGTTTGTCGTGCCAGGGGATACCCCCAGAGAACAAAATCATAAATAA
>JAHFAB010000186.1 GCA_023250795.1 Bacteriovoracaceae bacterium | reverse complement strand
TTCAGAACCTAGATCAATATAAATTTGTTTGTGTTGAGCCACAGTAGAAGTAGAGAAGCTCTTATCCAATAAAATTTCTCCTTCTATGGCTTCTTTTCCTGGGATGGGAGTAATATTCTCTGCTCGCGGTGGGGGTTTGATTAGGAAGTTTCCTCTTTTTATTGGGTGATTTACACTGAATAGTTTACCAATGTACAAAGAATTTTTTTCATCTAAAATTTCTACTTTTCCAAGGATTCTATAAGAGTAACCCTTACGACTAGACTGCCTAGAAGCGAGTGAACTTGGGTTTTCGGTGACAGCGTAGACATCGCCTTTAATTAATTTTTCATCACTTGCGAAAAAAACGATATCACCAGAGCTTAGAAAGCTACTAGGGGTCTTGGCACCATTGATCACGCCCCATTTTTTGAGTGTCTGGGCCGAGGGAATAGAGTTCAGGTCAAAACCTGTTTTAACGTTAAATTTAATTTTATTCCTCTTATCAAACCCATCGGGGTCTACTTCTTGAGGAAGCTTTGTGCTAACCGTTTCCCAGGGTTGTTTGGGTAAGAGTTTCCACTCTTGAGAATGAGTTGCTCTTTTAGTCGCCAATGTGAGGGACGGGAGATCAGGAGTTGGAGTAGACGTTTCCAACTGATTTGCATCCCGAATGGCCACTTGGGGCAGAGCAGAGCCTGTGCCCGGCATAAACGCAATTAAGTTCTTAGGTTTGATTTGATGGGGATTCGTAATCGTTTTATTGTTCAAAGCCCAGATTTTTGGCCAGTATCTTGGATCACCAAAGAGCCGTTTTGAAATATCCCAGAGTGTGTCCCCTTGGACGATTTCGTATTCTTCTCCTGTGCCCTCGCGATCGTTGGTAATGGTTTTCCATTGGTCATCTGAAATGGGTTTGAGAATTTTTCCAAGTTTTACAGCTTCTGCTTCATAGTTTACATTTGCAAAAACAGGTGACAAAAAAACAAAGAAAGATAAGAGGCTCCAGAGATTTTTCATTCTTTTGTTTCTGCCTTTGGGGGTTCACTTTCGATGGGAGCAGTGGGCGGTGGTTCATCTAGCATAGTAAGAGATGCAGCAGGAGATTGAGGGAATAACGAAGTAAGAAGGTGTCGGTGCTTTGCTGCTTCGTCCGTTTGCTGAAGAGCATCTTCTGCCAAAGCCATCTGTTTGAGTGTTTCTGGTACGTGTCGACTCCGGTCATAGGATACGAGCACGTGGTTAAACTCCTGAAGTGCGAGTTTAAACTCTTTTTGTTTTAAATATGAATCTCCCACATAAAACTGAGCAGATCCAGCTAAAGGGTGATCAGGGTATTTTTCCAAAAAAGCCGAGAATGCTAAAATGGACTCTGGATATTTCTTAGTTTGGTAAAGCACTAATGCCTGACGGTAGCTTTCGATCATTGGATTACGGAGAGAGAATTCGCTCTCTGCATTGGTTTTAAGGGTCGGGATCTCTTCTATAGGTACACCTGTTTGAGAGGTCGGTGTGGAGATGATCGGAGTGAGTTTAGATTTTTGATAGCCTGACAAGTTGTTGACTCTGTTTTGGGTAATTTCAAATTTGTCATTCAGAGAGGTGAGCTTCAATTCTAGTGTATCCAACCTTGATGTGAGGGTCGTGATTGTATTTTTCAATTCATTTTGAGAAACCGTATCTTGAGAAGGGGAGGCGTCCTCTTTTTTCGTTGGGGTGCTGCATCCACATGAGGCAAAGACGGTGAAGGTGAGCAGGATTGATAAAACCCCTTGTTTTAAGATCATAAAGAAAATACTCCTTACTCTAAGGATAAACAGTCCTGTGGAATTGAGCAAGTAATGACAAACGGTTCTAGTTTGAGTAGGATGATTCGGATTCGAGTAAAAAAAGAAGACTCTGCTTTTGTTTACTTTATTTTGGAGTCCAATGAGGGGGTTATGGGTTATTCGACCCTGGATTATGAGGTTGGAGATCCTTTTAGAGACTTAGAATTGACGATTCCATTGGGTTTACAAGAAGAGGCAGAAGAAATACTTCAACAATTAGGAGAACTTATTTATGACCTCGATCGTTCAAAGTGAATTAAACCGCTTCGGTATTTCTTCGCTGGATGTAGAAAATATTTTTCGCATCGCATTAAAAAATGGTGGGGATTTGGCCGAATTGTTTTTTGAAAAAACTGCCTCGACTCAAATTGTCTTGGAAGGGGGAAAAATCGATCGAATTACCGACGGAATTGATTGTGGGGTGGGGTTCCGAGTTCTTTTTGAAAATCACAGTGTTTATGCCTATACGACAGACTTGAGCGAAACTTCACTGCTTACCTTGGCAAATACACTGAGTGCAGCAATACAATCACCGAAAAAATTTTCTAAAAAACCCAGCCTGATCGAATGGGGTTTGAGTGAACAAAAAAATACTGAGATTGCAGGATATAAAGTACTTCGATCTCCTCGGAATATTTCTTTGGAAGATAAAATTGAATTTGTAAAAAGAGCAGAAAAAGCAGCATTTGGAGTACTCCCAGATGCGAGACAAGTGACAGCAGCAGTTTTGGATTCTTTGAGAGAAATTTCAGTTTTAAATAGTGACGGTTTAGTTTCTCCAGACGAAAAAACATATTTTCAGATGTTTGTTCAAGTGGTGGGTGAAAAAGCAGGGCGTGTGGAGAGTGCATATAAAAGCGATGGTGGATTTGTAGGGCTCGAATTTTTGGACGAAGTGACCCCTGAGTTTTTGGGTAGTGAAGCAGCTCGAAGAGTAAAAGTCCTTTTAGATGCCAAACCCGCTCCAGCTGGCACCATGCCTGTGGTGATTGCTTCAGAAGCGGGCGGAACGATGATCCACGAGGCAGTGGGACATGGACTCGAAGCTGATTTGGCATGTAACGGGCTTTCTGTTTATCAGGGAAAACTGGGGCAAAATGTGGCCTCTCCACTCATTACGGTTTTGGATGATGGAACCATGACTCGAAAACGGGGGAGTTATCGATTTGATGACGAAGGTACACCCGCTAAGAAAAATGTTCTCATAGAAAATGGCAAGCTCAAAAGTTACATGGTGGATCGTCTTTCTGCGATGAAGTTCGATCTCATGGCCACTGGGAACGGTCGGCGTGAGTCTTTCAGACACCAACCTATTGTTCGAATGACCAATACTTATATTGCTCCAGGAAAAGATGATCCAGAAAAAATTTTGAAAGATACACAGTATGGGATCTTTGTAAAAGCAATGGGAGGTGGCCAGGTCAATACTGTGACTGGGGATTTTGTTTTTGCAGTGACTGAAGGATATTTGATAGAAAACGGAAAACTGGGAGCTCCCATTCGTGGTGCTACACTGGTTGGGAATGGTCCCAAAGCCCTCTCTCTGGTGGATCGAGTGGGGAATGATTTAGGTTTTTCTACTGGAACTTGTGGGAAAGATGGGCAGGGGGCACCCGTAACTGATGCGCAACCTACATTGAGAATTCCTGAGTTGACGGTGGGCGGAGAAGTGCCCATGACGGAGTATTGGAAGTAACCCATTTTCAGCTGAACAGTTTATTTTTTTATTTTATTATTTTTTTAAATAAAGTGATGGGTTGTCGGCGCGGCATCCTGCCTTGGGCGTGCACGTCCCTGTCCTCCCAACGCCTCACCCATCACTTTATTTAAAAAAGTAATAAAATAAAAAATTCTTCAGGCATTGGAGTGGGTAACCTGGTTTTGGAGTGCAAGACCCGGAGCGTACAATGGCATCAGTTGAGACATAGGGGTGAAGTTGGTGCGGGATAAAAGTTGGGTGATAAAAGCCGGGAGAACAAAACAGGATCTCTACCCACTCAAATTCCTAGAGAGCCAATTCCCCGTGTAGATATTTTTTATTTTTTTTAAAAATAATCGCTTTTTTTTAGAGTTTTTTATTGATTTTATGGTTTTGTTTTAGTAATAAATTTTCTGTGCTTTAATTAAAAAAATACAATCAGAAAGGGTTTTTTTTATGCAAACTATTTCTCTCAAACACTACACATCTCTCAAAAAATATACAAATGAAGAGCTTTTGTCAGAACTTCAGATCCTGGTTTCTCAAGAAAGAACTCTGAGCGTAAGAATCTTGTTGTTCTTGAAAGAAATCGAACTAAGGAAGCTTTATTTAGCGCGGGGGCACTCATCCCTCTTTGTCTTTTGTGTCAAAGAACTGAAGTACTCTGAGGCCATGGCTTATCACAGAACCGGCGCACTCAAAATGATAGAGGAAATACCAGAGGCAACACAAGCCGTGGAAACGGGGGAGCTGAGTATTGCCACGCTGAGCTTGGTTCAAAGTGCCTGTAATGCAAAAAAGAGAAAAACCAAAGTCGGTGTTGGGTTGGAGGAAAAAAAGAAACTGCTAGATGAGGTCGTTGGAAAGTCTAAAAAGCAGACTGAAAAAATATTAGCTGAGCATTTTCCAGAAATACGAGAGGCGCTAAAGCCTGAGAGAGTGCGCCAAGTAGGAGAAGACCAAGTAGAGGTTCGTTTAAACATGAGAAGTGATCTTATGGAGAAACTAAAAAGACTCAAAGATCTCAATGCGCACAAGCATCCCTGTCCAAGCTATGAAGAGTTGGTAGAACTCATGGCAGATTACATGTTGGATGGCATAGACCGTGTGAGGAAAGCAGAAAAAATGGAAAAGAAAATGGCAAAAAAACTACAGGAGAAAGAACTGCGAGAAAAAGGGGAGCACAGAGAGGGGGTGGGCGCAGCTGGGCCGAATGCAGCTAAGACAAGCGCAGCTAATAAGACAGATGATACGGAGCGACTTTCACCGTTGAAAGTAAAGCAGGCTGCAAAACCAAGTCGCCACTGCTCCGCTCAAACAGAGCGAGCCGTATGGGTCAGAGCCCAAAGCAGATGTGAGCACGTAGATCTGGAGACCGGCCACAGGTGTGATGAAACAAGG
>JAHFAB010000185.1 GCA_023250795.1 Bacteriovoracaceae bacterium | reverse complement strand
GAAGTAGGCTCTATAGATATGCGTTATATGAAACTCTTTATTTGGAGCGGGATCATTGGGTTAAATTTAATAGCATACCCACTCTATGCCGACTTCTACCTCCATCCCTGGGAGGATCACTTCGAATCTCAACATTTCTTACTCATCGAGCCTGAGTTCAAATACTCCACTAGCAAAAACAACTTTGGTCCGAGCGGCACCCTCACAACACCCAGCGGATTGAAAAATTACTCTCGCACGGAATTTGATCTGGCGGGAACCTATGGCCTCCATCCCAAAGTCAGCTTGTTTGCGCGTTTGAACTGGCAAAGAAATGACATCAGTCACGACAGCCTGCCCGGCAATGTCTTTGGATTTGGCGACCAATCGCTGGGAATCACTTTTCGAGCTCTCCAACCTCCTCCAAATCCCTTGAGTAGACGACCCACCTTAGATTTCCAATTTCAAACCGATCTACCGCTCTATAACAATAAAACCGCTACGACTAATAAGACCCCTTTCTTAAGTGATGGCTCAAATGACTTTACATTTGGATCTTTTTTGAGCTTTCCCATTGTGAGAAGCAGCGAATCCAGCCTGTATGCGTTTGCTGGAATGGGTTACACTTGGAGAAGTGCAGGTTTTTCTGCGGCCTTTCCGTGGTCTCTCTCTGCCAAATACACTTTAGGAACTGATGGATTATTCTTTGATCTAGGTTTATCTGGATTTCAATCCACTAAAACCGATGCGAATGCTGCAGTAGGAAATACGGCAGGAGCCGGCTCGGGTGGAAGCGGGAGTTTTTTCATCAACGCCATCAACCCCTCGCTCATGACTTTACGCGGGCAGGTCGGATATCAAATTGATCCCAGTTTAGGTGTTTTGGTTTCGTTCAACCAAAGCCTCTTCGGCCAAGCCGCACCCAGTGTTTTCAACATTTCTTTTGGACTTCAAGCCCATTTAAACATGAAGGGAAAAGCGCAAGAAGAGCGCCCAGCAAACCCAGCCACTCTCAGCCCACAAGAATATGGAAAATCCAACAAAGGCTTTGTGGATTACGCTTTCGAAGCGGAAATTACGCGTGTGAGCGATCGATTGAATTTACTCAAAATTGGCAAAGGCTCCCAAGATGGAGTTGAAGTCGGCCAAGTTTTTGATATCTTTGTAGTAGGGAAAAATGGAAATACGGGAGATCCCATAGCAAGGGCAGAATGCACTCATGTGAAAAGTGGTGAAGCGGCGCTGAAGATTACCGAGTATTTCAAAGAAATTTGGATTGAAGAAGGCTTTGTTGTGAGAAAGCCCCTGCAGTAAAAAGTTTGGAAGTAAAAGTTTGGCTAAAAAGTTTAAAGGAGAAAAAATAATTGAAAAACCAACTCGTTTATCTGAATTTATTTCTAACTTTGCTCCTGGCAACCCTACTCTTGGTTTTTTCAACTCCCTCGTGGGCTGCAAAATTTGCCAACCAGTTTACTGAGTTTGAACTTCCTCCTCAGTGGCAATGCAACCTGGAGGGGGCTGAGTGGGTTTGTCAAAACACCAATGAAGCGAAAAAAAGAGATGCCATCATTGTTTTAGCGGCAAAACTCAAAGGGGATCAAGACAGCTTAGACCAATACAAAACCTACCTCACTTCGCCTAAAACCTATACAAGCATTCAGGGAAAAACAGTCACTTCTGCGGCGAAATATGCCAAAATGATGGACATCAACGGAACAGTTTGGGTGGATTCTCTTCATTTAGATTCAGAAATCCCAGGTTTCTACACTCGTTATTTGGCCACTGTCAAATCGGATATCGGAGTTTTGGTCACCTATTCGATTAACCAAAAAAAATATCAAGAATACTTGCAGGATTTTGAAAACCTCGTCAAAACCCTCAAAGTTTTTAGAAGACCCGGTGGGATCAATGTCGCCCCAGCCGAGAAAAACCTACTCCAAAACCCCATCCCTCCAAACATACAGCAAGACACAGTCTTTCAACCACCGGCTGCTGGAGGAGCTGACTCTGTAGCTCGCGCTAAGACCAGTGACGGGGATGATCTGTACCTATACTTAATCGGCGGAGCCGTAGCACTGATTGCGTTTTTGATGTGGAGGAGAAGGAGGTAGTACGCACACCACTCCCCTCTTCTATTACGCAAAATATGTAGCAGCGTCCATAAGGGGGGGTACCCCCCTCCCCATTCCATTACATGTTTTGCGTAGTAAATTCAGATAAAGTCATCTTTGGCATAAAAATTGCTGTGTAAAGCCACCATGTGGAATCATTGGGTTGCAAGAGCAAGCACGCCTCAAGAGCCGTTTAGAGATTTTGAATCAGCACGCTGGGCCTGGTTAAAAATGTGTGATCTTTTTCCTAATCTGCTCTCTGCTGTATTGATGCCGAACCATCTTCACTTAATTTTACCAAAGGATTCTGAAAAAAGTGATCTTTCTAAACTTACGGGATTATTAGGCTCAATCAGCAGTCGTCAGCATATTTCGGCACTTTGGCAGACTGTTCCCCCACCTGCTTTGATTCCAGACAAACATCACCTAAGGAGACAACTGCGCTATGTCGCCCTCAACCCTTGTCGAAAGAAACTTTGCTCTGATCCTCTTGAGTGGTACTGGTCCACCTATCGAGAAATAATGGAGTGTACAGTCGAAAGCAGTGTGAAACCAATCCGACTTTCTAAAGCGCTCAATGAGTCGGAAATCGGATTCAAAGTCCGATTTCACGACTATGTTTCATCCGATCCTTCAGTCAGTGTGACTGGAACTCAGCTTCCCCGACCTACAATTCCAAAAATTTTGGCTGAGCAATCCATCGGAGAAATTTTAGCTGCTTCTGCCGCAGCATTGAGAGTAAAAACCTCTGAAATTAAGAAAAAGGGACCATTACGCCCCCTCTTCGTTCACCTAGCAAGCCTCTATGGATGGCACAGGCCCTTATTCCTTTCTCAGATTTGTGGAGTCATCCCACGTTCTATCTACTTTATTTTGAGTCATGATCCACCCACTGGGATTGCAGCCGCAGAGCTTTGCCTCGGTGATCAACGTCTGAGAGCAAAAGACTCCTTATGTAAAATTTGAATTCAATAATTCTTCAGCACTGAAGGCCTAATCTTACTCACCACCGAACGTGAAGGCTTCGGTCCCAAAGCCAAGATGCTCCGAGATCCGTGGCTCAACAACTTCCGCGCCACTCGCCTAATATCATGCGGGCAAACCTCATCAATCATGTGGCAAATCTCATCGACAGAAAAAAGTTTTCCAAAGAAGATCTCGTTTTTTGCAAGGCTGGTCATTCGCGATTCTACATTATCCGAAGAAAGTAAAATCGTACCTTTCAGATTGTCTTTCACCACTTGGAGATCTTCTTCTGAAAGCAATTGTTTTTTGAGCTTTGCCACACACTCCTCAATGAGCTTTAGACAGAGTGGCACTTGGTTCATCCCTGTGGCAGCGTAGATAGAGAAAATCCCCGAATCGTAAAATGGCGAAAGGCTCGAATAAACCGTATAGGCCAGGCCCTTTTGTTCACGGATTTCCTGAAAGAGAGAAGAACTCATCCCCCCTCCCAAGTAAACATTGAGCAAGAGAGTGGCAAATCGATCTCTCGAAGAATATTTCGGGCCCTCAACTCCCCATACGAGATGCACTTGCTCTGTCGCACGCTTGATCCACCACTTTCCTGGCTTAGGATGCGGAGCCGGTTCAAAACCCAGCTGCCTACGCGACTCTTTTTTATGGGGACGGCCAGGCCAAAATTTTCGAGACAATAATTTCATCTTTTTTCGAACAGACTCATGTGAAACATTTCCTGCAACAGAGACTATGATTTGATCGGGTCTATAATGCTTTCGAAAATACCTCACGAGATCACTTCGACGCATCCTCTTGATGCTGGTTTCAGTGCCTAAAATTGGCCGACCCAGGCCGTGTCTTCCATACAGAATTTCAAAAAACAGATCATGAACGAGTTCTTCGGGAGAATCTTCGACCATGGCGATTTCTTGTAAAATGACCTTTCTCTCTCTCTCCATTTCTTCGGAATCGAATTTTGAATTGAGTAAAATATCACTCAAAATGTCTACACCTAAATCTAAATCTCGACTGAGAAGCATGATATGAAAGCATGTGTATTCGCGCGTGGTAAACGCGTTAAACTCCCCACCCACCTGATCCACTTCACGTGCAATTTCTAGAGCCGATCTATTTTCTGTCCCCTTAAAAAGCATGTGCTCTAAAAAATGAGAAACCCCAGCCTCTCTCGATTTTTCGTGTCTCGTACCTGCTTTGACCCAAATGCCAATAGAAAGACTCCGAAACTCAGGGTGCCTTTCGGTGAGGAGAGTCAACCCATTTCCAAAAACTGATTTTTTAAACCTTTTCTGCAGTTGCATTACTACTAAAGTAACGCGATTTTACGTAGTTTACAAATATAACGCATTGCATTTCATTATCACTTGAGTCTTCCCTTCGGATCTATTATAAAATGAAGATTCCCATGGCGTTGAAAAAAAACTCTAAAAAACCGAAGTCTGTAGGACAGGACTTAGAAGTCCGAAAAGTCGAGCCCGCGTTGCTCGACGACATCCCCGATTCAACCACTCGCGCCATTTCACCCTTTGACCCCCTGAGGCGTTATCTAGAAGAAATCCGAAGGCATCCCCTCTTAGACCCCGAGGAAGAGTTTCGCCTTGCACTCCGACTCAAAGAGCAGGGCGATTTGGATGCGGCAAAGAGATTGGTCTCTGCCAATCTGCGATTAGTAGTAAAAATAGCGATGGAATATCGGTCGATTTATTCCAATTTGCTGGACTTGATTCAAGAAGGAAATATTGGGCTGATGAAAGCCGTCTCCAAATTTGATCCCACGAAGGGAGCTCGTTTGGGTTACTACTCCTCTTGGTGGATTCGGTCCTATATTTTGAAATACCTGCTCGATAATTTTAG
>JAHFAB010000184.1 GCA_023250795.1 Bacteriovoracaceae bacterium | reverse complement strand
ATAACAAATGAGTACTTATACTATAATATGAATTAAACAAAATGCCAATGATATTAGCTTGATGGTGACAACATCAATCAGTGCCTACACTTTGAGTTGAACTTCAGCCGGCTGAAGTAAACAGTCTTCGTGGTCCGGAGTTTTTTCCTCTCCTGTCTCTGAGTGATTCTCTGAGCTTTCCTGATAGGGTTAATTCGATACAACTTGTAGTCAGACATCATATGAAAGAGTTCCTGGTAGCTAGGGCAACGACCGCAGTGCCTTGGCGATAGCACGAATTTCTGGCCCTTCCTTTTCACCTTGGCGGTGGATGATATAGACGCTTTGCTTCCGTTGTTTTTCGGGAATTGCGCATGGATATTGGACTAGTTGGTATTTGGTCACCGCCTTCTGATTATATAAATTCACTACAAACTCCGGTAGATACGCCAGAGCTAGACCTTGACTGCAGATTTCGATAGCAGATTGCATCAGGGTTACTCGATACGCGAACTTGCGAGGAAATTTGTGATCAGGCCACCCGTCAAGTCCGACCACCTTTGACGGAGTTCCTTCGAGCGGAGCAAGAGGAACAACAAATGGCAGATCGAGCTCTTTAACATCAAACGCATTCTTCAAACCAAAAACTCCCATGGAGATCTTTGTGGCCTCTTTAAATACAACTTTGGGTGTTGGAATAGGAACGTAAGTAATACCGACATCAGTGCGTCTCTGGCAAATAGACTGTTCCAGTTGCCCTGGCAAAAATTCTTGCAAGTCCAGAGAGCAAAAAGGATAGCTCTTTAAAAGTACGCTTAAGAAATAAGTGGTGAACACCTCAAAGGAACCCACACGAAAATGCTCACTAGCGACTGGCTGCTGCATGTCTTTGCTAAGGTTTAGCCAAGAACCGAGTAAAGGTTCGGCTGTTTGCAGAAAACGCATTCCTGTTTCGGTAAGAATCAATCCCCTTCCTTCTCTCTCAGTCAGGTGTAGCCCCGTTTCAGTCCCTAAAAGTTTTATGGCTTTCGACAATGCGGGCTGAGAGATTCTTAAGATCTCACTGGCTTTGGTGATAGAGCCTGTCTTAGCTAAAACACAGAAATAACGAACTCGATCTATATCCATAAGTTAAGAGTATATAACTTTAATGAACTTATTTTCAATTATTTTCTGCTCTAAATTGCTACCATGAAAACGAAGTGCCCATTCAAAAAACTTTTAAAAATGAACCCGATAGGACAACTCCTGGCATTTCAAAACGATCCATACGGATTTTTTGATGAACATAAGCCGAAAGATACGGAGAAACCTGTAGCCTTGAACTTGGGGTTTAGGCGCTTCTTTTTTTGCTATGACCCTCGACACGCGCAGCATATCTTGCAAGAGCAAAGACACAAATACGATAAAAGCTCTCTTGTTCTGAAAAAAATTAAGGCTTTGTCGGGCTCGCAGGGACTGATTCAGCTCAATGACGAGCGGGCACTGGGAGTCAGGCAGACAAGTGCAAGGCTTATGAGTGCTGCCGGGATGGATCGTCTTGTTCAGAAGGTCGATGCGTTTGTTAAAGAAATATTTCCAGTGATCGACAAATCGATCGAAAATAGGGAAGCAGTTGATTTAGTACCACATCTAACCCGAATTGTATTGCGGACGGCTGGGGTATTTATACTCAATCATGATCTCATCTCTGAGTCCGACAGTCTCAACACAGCCTTTGTGGATTTGAATCGAAAAGCAGGTGAAAGTCTCAGGAGCATTGCCCAATGCCCCTTTTCTCCGGCAAAAAGACGTTCACTCAGCACGATTCACACAGAACTAGATCGAATCGCAGAAGAAGTTTTATTAGTTGATGAGCCCTCTCTTTTGAAGGCGCTGGCAACCAAAGGTGAAGAGAAAGATTTTATCCGTGACCAGTTAAAAGCATTTATGTTTGCGGGCTATGACACCACGGCCTCTTCGCTCATCTTTGCAATGTACCTTGTAGCGGCACATGAGTCAGTCCAAAGGCAAATTGCTTTAGAAGTAAAGCGCATGCCGGATCTCAATTACGAAAGCCTAAAAAAATCGACCTTAGTTCAATCGGCTTACAAAGAGGCGTTAAGACTTTATCCATCGGCCTATTTTTTACCCCGAGAGAGCAATCAAGAGGATGTTTTGAGTGGTGTAAAAATCCCGAAAGGCTCGCAGGTGTTTTTGAGTGTTCGCCACATACAACGCCACCCTGAGTATTTTAACAATCCCGACGAATTTATAGCGGATCGGTTCTTAAATGAAATCAAGCATCCGTTCTCATTCATTCCGTTTGGTGGTGGGCCAAGAATTTGTATCGGAGCTATGCTCGCGAAACTCGAGGCAACCGTGGTGCTCCAAAAATTATGCGAACACTACGAAATGCGAGCAGCCCATCCAGCTCCACCTGAAATCGAGGCCCTGATCACAGCTCATACCAATACGCCGCTTCTTGTATTTTTTAAAAAACGCGAAATCCGCGCTAAAAAGTCAGAGGGGTAGTTGTGAATGCACTTAAAGTTCAAAAAACTTTGACTGAAATTGAACGAAATATGGCAGAAATCGCTCCTGACCGAAGGGCTGCTTTATTTAACGAATTTCTTGTCAAAGGTTATTCTGCGATCACATTAAGTTCGGTCTCTCAGACGAAGTTTTCTGAGCTTTTGCAAGCCAAGCTTTGCTTGGGAACTCTGATTACGCTCTACGATGATTTTGCTGATTGCCCAGCACAGAGCGATCCTCAATTATTAGAAATTCTATATCAGCTGAGTTTTAGGGGAGGTCATTTGATCAAAAGCCTGAACCCCTATCATCGTTATGTAGTGGATTTTGCACAGTCACTATTTACGGAAATAGAAGGTATTTTGAATCGGCTGCCGCATTATCGGCACTTAATTGGAATTCTCGGTTTTGATCTGGCACGGTTTTATTCAGCAAATCAGTTCAGTTCTCTTTTGATGGCCACCCCCTTTATCAACAACCCATTAGAAAATCGCTCGTACGCTCACCACAACATGGGGATGGTCATAGTAGCAATGATGGACTTGATGGCGACAGAAAAAATAGAGTTTTCTGAATTCGGCGCAATGCGAGAAGTTTTTTTACTGGGCCAACGAATGGGGCGGATTTTCAATGTGCTGACGACTCGCAAAAGAGAAGTTATAGAGGGTGACATTACTGGGGAGTTGGCTACTTGTACGAGCGAGCAAGAAATTGAAACCGGAGAGAGAACATTGCGACTAGAAATACGTGACCTCCATGAGAAGATCAGAACTTACGATAATCGAATCACGACGTTTTCAGTGAATGCATATCTTGAGGGGCTAATAAAAATTCAAGGGCTGCACGAAAAAATGGAAGGCATTATATGACTCACATTTTATGGATGATTGGAGTATAATGGGAAAAGAAGGACCTTGAATTATGAATAAAAAAGAATATCGTTCTGCCTGCCTAAAATGTCTGCCTAAAATGTTTGCCAAAATGTTTGCCAAAATGTTTGGAGGTTAATTTGTCTAATCACCACACAGAACATCAGCATAAATCTTTTGAAAAACCCAAGTCCGACTGTTGTCATCATTCAGACCGTAATGAGCACCAAAATCATCATACTTTAGTAGACACGCATGCGATTTATACTTGCCCTATGCATCCAGAAGTTCGCAACGTAGGGCCTGGGAGCTGTCCAAAATGTGGAATGGCATTAGAACCACTTATTCTAACTGACACCCATGATGGTGACACCACTGAACTCAAGGATATGATCCGTCGATTTTGGATAACGACGCTCTTTTCACTTCCCTTACTACTCGTAGTGATGTCCGACATGTTACCGGGAATGCCTGTCTCTGGTCTGCTTACAGAAAACCTGCTCAGGTGGCTTGAACTTATTTTGGCGCTCCCTGTTTGCCTTTGGTCAGCTTGGCCATTTTACATTCGCGCAGTTGAATCTATTAAGAACCGTCATCTCAATATGTTTACGCTGATTGGTTTAGGAGTCAGTGTTGCTTTCTTCTATAGTGTAATTGCAACCCTATTTCCTGAAATTTTTCCGGCCACTTTTCAGAATGAGCATGGGCATGTAGCTGTTTACTATGAAGCAGCTTCAGTCATCGTAACGCTGATCCTTTTAGGTCAGGTCTTGGAGCTTAAGGCCAGGACAAGCACCAGCTCCGCAATAAAAATGCTCTTAGGTCTTGCAACGAAAACTGCCCGTCGAATCACCGAGGGCGGTCGTGAAGAGGATATTCCACTAGAAAATGTTCAAGTAGGTGACAGACTTCGCGTGCGTCCTGGAGAAAAAATCCCAACGGATGGAGTTCTCCTAGAGGGGCAAAGTTCTGTAGACGAATCCATGGTGACCGGTGAGCCCATCCCTGTCGAAAAAATTTCTGGGAGTAAAGTGGTAGGCGCCACTGTGAATAGGACAGGTACTTTTCTAATGACTGCGGAAAAAGTGGGCTCTGAGACACTTCTTTCTCGAATCGTTCACATGGTTTCGGAGGCCCAAAGAAGTCGAGCACCCATTCAGAAATTAGCCGATGTAGTGGCAGGGTATTTTGTCCCAGCAGTGATTCTTATAGCAATCAGCACATTTGTTATTTGGGCCTTATGGGGTTCTGAACCAAAAATGTCCCACGCAATTATTAATGCCGTCGCCGTCCTTATTATTGCTTGTCCGTGCGCTCTCGGTTTGGCAACCCCGATGTCGATTATGGTTTCCACTGGAGTCGGAGCAACTCATGGTATTCTTTTCAGAAATGCAGAGGCAATCGAGATTCTCCGAAAGGTAGACACGCTGGTCGTAGATAAAACAGGAACGTTGACTGAAGGAAGACCAAAACTTGTTTCCGTTATAGCTATGAGCTCTCCTATGGGAAATAACGAAGAAGCGACAGTTTTGAAACTCGCAGCATCTCTTGAAAAAGGAAGTGAACACCCGTTGGCTACGGCTA
>JAHFAB010000183.1 GCA_023250795.1 Bacteriovoracaceae bacterium | reverse complement strand
TATTAGCTACAAGCACATCGTTAGAACGAAGCAAATCCGGCAAATCTCTAAAAATCCGATGTTCCCATTTTCCATTCTCTCTATCGATCACTAAAAGCCTGGAAGAATCTCTAGGTTCAACTGGCACTTGCGCGATGAGTTCTTTGGGCAAGTGGTAATCGTAAGTTTCTAAAGAATAAAATTTTTCCATGCTATTTTTTTTCGATATATTTTTTTCGGTAACACTCAATCACGAATGTAGAAATAAAACTTAGGCTGCTTCTTCAGATTTTACTATGGTCTCTACTGCTAAACTTCGATTTGAATGAGCTGATTTATAATTAAGAATTTCAACCCCGATCACTTTTCCATTTTTATCTTTCATAAAAATAACTTCTTCTGATGTTTCTTCACAAATACTTTCTGTTTTTGGATCCCCCAACCAAATTGTTAATGTGTGCGCAATTATATCGTGTATTACTTTTATTTTTTCCATATAGAATCTCCGACTTTAATCGAATCTGTTGGGTATGCTGTTATCAAAACTGAAAAACCCAAGGGGGTTTTTACTTGAAATAATAAAACACTCATTAACACTCCCAGTAACATCTGAACAAAAAAACATGTGACGCAAAATCTAATTACTTGTCTTTTTTTATCAGAAAACTTTCACCGGTGAAAGTAAAAAAATAGAGAAAGAACTACCACAGTTTTTTCAAAACTGCGTCAGGGTAATAGTAATGAAGAATTTCAGCCATCTTATAGCCCTTTTCTCCCATGACCTTTGCCCCCCACTGGCACATCCCCACTCCATGGCCATTTCCCCGCCCTTGGATAATCCAAGTTTTCTCCTGCCCCCATGGATTTTTCACGATCTCAAACGAAGTGCTGCGCATTCTGGCAGTTCCAATCCAATTTCTAAAACGACTTGCAGATATTGGAAGTCTAAAGACATTCTCAGCATCTTTGAGCTGGAGAACAATTTTTTCAGCTCGCCCTGACAAGTCCCATTCTGAAACCCTGAGATCTGCAATCATCCAACTTCTAAAAATCGTGGTATAACTCCTTGGAAAGGCCTTCATCAAACCATCTTCTTGTAATCCATGCGAAACAGCCGCTCTGATTTCATCAGCGCCCAAACTCAAATCCCAAGAAAAAGTGGGCGAATTTTTACAAAACGGACAACGCACAGTGTGTTTAAACCCTGGTATTGTCTGCCCCCAAACATTTTGAGGTAATTCCGTCTGACCTCCACAACTAGAATGGTAAAACGCCTTGAGTGGAACCCAGTTGGCTTTTTCATAAATCATCAAAATCATCCCACGAGTTCGTTCTACAGCTCTAGAGGCTCGATAATCCTCCCGAATCGCTCCATCATAGACTTGATCCTTAATGGTCGAATCTAAATCAAAATGAGAACTCCCATTTTTTTTAGACTTAGCTCTGGCCTGCCTCATTTGATAAAGCGCATAGGTTCTAGCTGCAATAATTTGAGAGGCTATGGCTTCCTCACTCCAGCGAGAAGAAAATTCGGCGTTGACCAATCCGTCTAAATATTTTTCGAGATCCACTTCGTTCACAACTTCGCACGAAGTGGCATTGGGATAAATTCTCAAAAAATCGCGATAAGGATGGTTCTGCAAACTCAAAAAACCCGCTTCACTTTCGATGAGTAATGGCCCTTTTAAGCTAATCTGTAGGTGTTTTATAGGTTGAATCAAAATCACCTCATTCGGTCTGCACTGCACCTCCCACTCTGTCAAACGGCTGGCTTGATAGAAAAGTCGATCACTTTGAAAGGGTGGAGAGTAAGGAGGAGATTCATAAAATTTCAGATCAAATCCGCGTACATGAACCTTTGTCATCGCTTCTGAAACACGAACACGCACACGCTCAGTGAGTTTTAAACTGTAAGAAGGAATACGAGCGGCGTGAGAAACTGCAGAAAATAATAATGCGATGAAAATCAATCCGATCTGCAGAAATTTCATTCGTTTTATAATTATAGACTGTTTTTAGATTGAAGGAACCGTGAAAACACTGAGCGTCAATAAGTTAACGCCACACATTGATTTTTTCTTGTCTTGTCGCAGCTTTTACGAGAGTGTGTGAAAAAATGACACAAGAACATATCTTAATAGAACGCGGGTTTGTTTTTCTCTGGATTTTGGCGCTGGGACACATGTTGTGTAGAATTCCGGGTGAAAGCCGAGATTCCATCATCTACTTGAGTGAGCTTGGGCTCCTTGCCTTGTTTCTTTTACAACATAAAGTAAGGCGTTTTTCCGCCTTTGCCTTACCTCTGGTTCCAGTGATCATCGCAATATTGATAGGAACAAAACAGAGCCTTGCTTTTGCCTTAGTACTGTCAGTCTTTCAATACACTTTAGAACTTGCACTCAATCGTCACGTTGGATTTCAGGCCAGATTTCAAGAACCCATCCTTTCATGGACCAATGGTCTCAAAATCTTATCAATAGCATCAGTTTGGATTTTTTCAGGACAGCTTGCCTTTTGGGAACACCATAAATTATATGGCATGGTTTTCTCCGAAAAATCTAGATTCATTATTTTTGGACTAATTTTTCTTCTTTTTGTCAGTTTGAGCTTCTTTGAAAAGAAAGCCTCTCTCCAGTACGGGCTCCAGGGCAGACCCTGGCGTTGGTTTGAGTGGGGTCTTTTGAGTTTGCTCATAGCACTCTTTGTGTCATTCACTTTGTTTATTGCTCCAGGACCATCCTTTTCACATCATTGGAGTTACTATACTGGACCAGCTGAGTTGGTTCGAATGGGGGGCTGGCTACTCCATGACGTTCCCAGTCAGTATGGTTTTTTTAATATTTTATTACTTGCTTTTCTCCCGGGAGAAACCAGTTTTAGGAATCTATATTTTATTCAGATATTCCTTTACCTTATTTCTGCTATTTTGTTTTTTATTTTTTGGGTACGTGTATTTAATTCAAAAACAGGTCGTTCTCTAGGTATACCTACAATTTGTGCAATTCTTTATTTTTGCTGCGGTTGGGCAGAAGATCTAGAAGGTCCTACACAATATCCCAGTGTGGGCCCCTTTCGTTTTTTGTTTGCTGAATTACTACTGTTTGTTGTGTTTTTGCTAGAAAAAAATCTAGAGAAAAATCAAGAAAATAGATCAGACCTTGGAAAATTTCTTAAGACTTTACTCATCTCGGGAAACCTCATTTGGCTCATTGGAGTTTTTTGGTCATTCGAAAGTGCAATCTACTGTAGCCTTACCTGGTTTCCATCTTATTTCATACTCTTGTGGAAAATGCGAAACCGCTCTAAATTCATACCATCAAATTGGATATTATTTCCCGTGTATACATTTTTTTTAACTTTGATAGGGATTGGGTTTGTTTATAAATTCAGCCTTGGTACTTGGCCTGATTGGTATGCCTATTTAGAATTTCCACTCACGTATGCTCGGGGATTTGGATCTATTCCAGTCAATCCACGGGGTGTGTTGTGGTATATGGTCTTGTTTTTATCGGCTATGCTCTCGTTGTGCAATAATAGTACGAACGGTGCACTCTTATCCTGTTTTTTTCTATTTTGGAGCACCAGCAGTTATTATACAGCCAGAAGCCATGAGAATAATATTTTAAACCTCCTCCCCATCTACTTACTTTGCGCACTTTGTGCTGCCGCAACTCTTCGAAAAAAATGGGATAGAAATGCTTCAGTTTTTTGGTCAATGTCACTCCCAGCAATTGTTGTGCCGGTAAGCCTTATTTTCGCAAATCCTATTTTAAAATCCAAAATCATGGAGCGCTACAATACAATTGCATCAAAAGAATTTCTTTCTGCCCCACTCAATAGGTTTCTCCCGGTGCCCCCCATTGCACTGCGTTTGCTGGAAACTTCAGGGTACAAACAGTCAGATCCCATTGTGTGGATCAATTCTTACCTACTTATTTTTCAAAATAATGATGGACCTCATATACAAAAGTTCTGGCTCCCCTTTGCACCACAACCTCAGTTCTCTATTCTTTCTAGTGGGCGACAAAAGATTTATTTGGATCGTTGGATCAAACATTTGCCTCAACGCTATGGGTATGTTCTTTATTCCGAATCAGAGAACGATGCCCCAAACATCCTCAACCTTATTGGAAAACTAGGCTTTTCTACGGAATCAGAATGGAGAAGTGGGGGTTGGGTGCTCATCAAATTTGCTCTTGTAATAGACCCGAAAAAATCATAGAAGGTAACCCCATGGATCAGACGAAAACAGTAAAAATTTCGGCCATTATCGCGTGTTATAAAGACGCCCAAGCTATCCCAGTCATGGCGAACAGACTGCAAGAAGTGTTCGAAAAAATCAGAACTGACTATGAGATTATTTTTGTCAATGACGGAAGCCCGGACAACTCACAGCAAATTTTAGAGGGATTAGCTGCTGTGGACCCAAAAATAAAAGTCATTACTCACAGTCGAAATTTTGGTTCACAAAATGCTTTTACTAGTGGCTTAGCTCGTGCAACAGGAGATGCCTGTGTCTTGCTCGATGGAGATCTCCAAGATCCTCCAGAGCTCATTGAAAAATTTTATGAAAAATGGAAGCAAGGTTTTGATGTTGTGTATGGTGTTCGAATCAAGAGAGAAATGAAACCTGTTTTTGAACTGGCTTACAAGGCTTTTTACCGCTTATTTCGCCGTTTATCTTATGTCACAGTCCCTGTGGACGCAGGAGATTTTTCCCTACTGGATAGAAAAGTTGTACAAGCATTAAAAAAACTATCTGAACGTGACCGATTTATTCGTGGCCTCAGAGCTTGGGTTGGTTTTAGACAAACAGGAATTGAGTATACCCGACCAGAACGAATGTTTGGAAGATCCACAAATAATCTTTGGTCAAATCTCAGATGGGCTAAAAAAGGGATTTTTTCATTCTCTTACTTTCCACTTGAGATGATCTCTATTGTTGCTGCGGCGTTTTCTCTCATTACG
>JAHFAB010000182.1 GCA_023250795.1 Bacteriovoracaceae bacterium | reverse complement strand
GGCTATGATGCGGATGTAGTCCTCGCTGAAAAAGTTCCTGAGATCGACCTCATTGTGGGGGGGCACTCCCAAACTTTCTTACAAAACCCAAACCGAGTAAAAAATACGACGATTTTTCAATCCTCTTTTAGGAATCAATACGTGGGGGTCGTGAGTCTTCGCAAGCCCTTTACGATCCAAGACCACCGTCTTGTAGGTTTAGATGAAGGTTATGAAAAACCCAATGGACAGACGGCGCTGATAAAAGAATTCAAACAAGCGATTGCAAAATTTAACACGGAGCACCCCATCGAACGTAATGTCTCTTCAGAAAACAAAACCTACCAAACGTTTACTCAATGCGCTTCTTGCCACCTAAAACAAACTGAGTTTTGGCAAAAAACTGCGCACTCACATGCCCTCCAAACTTTGGTCGACAAAGGACAGAGTGCCAATAAAGAATGTTTGACCTGTCATAGTTTGGGGCTTGGAAAAAAAGAGGGGTATCAGCACCCAGATGAAATCGTGGATCTCAAAGCCAATCAGAACTGGGGCAATGTCCAGTGCGAAAATTGCCATGGCCCAGGGGGTAAACACCCTTTTTCTGGAACTTATTCGAAAAAAGTAGAAAAAACTCTCTGTCTCAATTGTCATACTGCAGAACGGGCACCAGAGTGGTATATGAAGGGCCAACCTGACTGGAATAAGATCGCGCAAAAAAGAATGCTCGTGACTTGTCCAGCAGGGGAACTTGAAGAACCGAAATTATAACATTAGCCCAAATATGAGAAAGAAATATTTTGAATAACCGAAGTCTCACCCTCCTAGGCATCGAATCTTCCTGCGATGAGTGCAGTGCTTCCGTCGTCTCTTACAAAAACGACAAAATCAAAGTAGAGAGTGTCTCCACTTTTTCTCAAATCGAAATCCATCAGCCCTACGGCGGGGTTGTCCCTGAAATAGCCTCGAGAAATCACCTAGAAACAATCAATCCCATGATAGAAAAAGCAGTCAAAGAAGCTGGAACGACTCTAGACGAGCTCGACGCGATCGCTGTGACCAATCGTCCTGGGCTAGTGGGAGCGCTTTTAGTGGGCGTGAGTGCAGCGAAAGCTTTGGCCTATGCTCTAAAAAAACCTTTGATCCCGATCCATCATCTTGAGGGACATGCTTTGAGCATCTACCTAGATCGCGAAGAAGAGATCCCCTACCCCCTCCTTTTAGCGATTATTTCTGGGGGACATACAAATCTTTATTATCTAAAACGTCCCCCAAAAGAATGGGCTCAAAATACTTTAGCCGCTTCTCTCATCGGCCGCTCTCGAGATGATGCGGCTGGAGAAGCTTTTGATAAAACAGCAAAAATATTAGGATTGCCGTACCCCGGAGGTATGCATATAGATAAAATGGCTAAAAATGGGAATTCAAACAGCTTTGCATTTCCCCGAGCACTCCCACAGAAATCGACTCTGGATTTCTCTTTTAGTGGGCTGAAAACTGCCGTGGCGCTCAAAGTGGAAGAGCTTGCCAATAAAAACAAAGACAAAGTGGAAGAAAACAAAGCGGATCTCTGTGCCTCAATCCAAGAGGCCATCGTCGATGCGATTATATCTAAAATTTTTCTCGCGGCGAAAACCCATCCCAGTAAAAGCTTAGCCATTGTGGGTGGCGTCGCCGCCAATAGCAGGCTCCGTGAGCGCCTGGAGAAAGAGTGGCCAAAAAGTGGAGGTGAAAATAGCCTCATTTTCCCAAAACACAAATACTGCACGGATAATGCAGCCATGATCGCAGGAGCAGGGGTTTTTAGATTTCTCCAAGGACACTGTATCAGTGGGAAAGAACTCCTCACACTGAATGCCTCGGCGAATCCGGAGTTCTAAGTGTTCAAAGGAAAAAGAATTGCCCTAGGCCAACACTTTCTAAAAGACAAAGGAATAGCCCAAACGATTGTTCAAAAATTCGTGGAAGAAGTGAAGAAAAACCGTTCTCAGTCCAGTTTAGAAATTGGCCCAGGAAAAGGTGCGCTGACTTTTCCGTTATTAAAATTATTAGAAAATGAAAACATAAAACGCATTTTTTGCGAAAAAGACTATGAGTTTTCAGCTACATGGAAAAACCTGTTTGCCATTAGCCCGGCCCCGATTCGTGAAAATACGCTTTTAATCGAAGGAGATTTTCTAGATCTCAAAGAAGAGAGCTGGCTCATAGCTTCGCCTCTTTCTATCCTTTCTAACCTACCCTATTCTGTCGGAACCGCTATTTTATCAAAACTTGCAAAACAACCCCGGAAAATACCAGTCATGGTCCTCATGCTTCAGGCCGAAGTAGCTCAAAGACTTTATGCCTCTCCAAGAACAAAAAGCTGGGGGAGTTTGTCCCTGTGGATCCAAAACCGTTGGGATGTAGAAAAACTCATTTCGGTCCCACCTCAAGCCTTTGTACCTCCTCCTAAAGTGTTTTCTGAAGTAGTAATCCTTCGAGCACGTGCACAGGCCAGAGTAATCATTCCCGATACCCAAGAAGCAGAAGCGCTTTGGGAAAAGCTCCTCAAAATAGCCTTCCAACACCGAAGAAAAATGCTCCGAGCCGGATTTCCAAAAGAAGGTCCCTGGAGAAACGTCTTGGAGACCTCAGGAGTTGATGCTACAAGCCGTGCAGAGGCGTTAGATTGGAATGATTGGGATCAACTTTTTCGGGCCGCTTTACAGTTTTTATAGTCTGATTTTTTTTCTCACGCTTTCAAGTGCACACGCCAATGTCGGAGAGGCTTTTGGGTTTGGATCTCGCTCAGCTTCGCTTGGAGGAGCTGTCGTTGCAAACGGGGATGAGGAAGGTTTTGCTTCCTATTCGAACCCAGCGGCTCTTGCTTGCAACGGGGAAAATAAATTTAAATTCAGTTTTGGCATTTTAGACATGGAACCTGCTTTCAAGCCCATTTCTAATGTCATTGTCGAAAATGACTATACTTCCGACAGACAGACTTCAGGAAATGTCGATACCAATTACAGGAACACTTTGGGACAATCCATTGGGGCTTCTTTCGACGTAGTTCCAGAGTTCCACCACCTCTCTTTGGGAACGACTTTGTTTTTTCCCATCAACCAAATTGCGTATTTTGATACGGGTGAGTCTTTTTTACCCGAATATTTTCTCTACCGCGCAAGAACACTCAGACCTCTGCTTGAACTGGGAGCGGGAGCAGAGATTTTTCCTGGATTTTATTTTGGGACTGGACTCCATTTTGCCTTTTCGCTCACCACTCATGGGACGGTTTTACTTCAGACCGACCAGACCAAGCCTTCTACCATGCGCTATTCTGCGAGCATCAAGACCAAAGCGGCTCCGTATTTTGGGGTTTTGGTGATTCCAAACCCAAGTTTTTCAAGTGGCTTGGTCTTTAGGCTTCCCGTTCAATCGTCCAACACAATGTCGCTTGATTCTGGAGCGAGAGCTTTGGGAGGCTTGCCGGTTTTAGATTTCAATTTTTCTGCTCTCTCTGCGCTTTTCTATGATCCAATGTCGATCGAAGCTGGTTTTTCATGGGCTTATACACCAGTCACTCGCCTCTCTCTTCAGGGAGACTACCTGTTTTGGAGTCGTTTTGTTTCTCCAGCCCTTTCAGTGACGGATTCTCTCACCAGTACGGGGGGGGTGAACTTTTCCAAGGGGAAGAACCCGAATTTTGAATTTAAAAACATCCTCACCCCTCGAATTGGACATGAGTGGCAAATCGGAAATAAAACGCTTCGTTTGGGCTATGCTTACCACCCAAGTATTTTAAAAAATCTCCCCACCGAGTCAGGAAATTTCCTAGACCCCCCTAAACATATGTTGAATATCGGCCTAGGCTGGCAGTTTGCCAAATGCAAACTCGATCTCCACGCGTCTTATCACCTCCTTGTCACGCAAACGATCACAAAGAGTGCGGGAGATGAAAATGGGGTTGGGGCAGGCAATACCAAAATCGGAGCTCCAGGCTACGAAGCGGGTGGGAAAATTTATGGTGGCGGAGTGACGCTAAGTTTTGCATTATAGGCGGTAAGGTGAAAAACATGGCCGCACACAAAACATCTCCCCAAATATCTACAATGGCAAAACTGATCACTCTCCTGCGAGGGCATTTCTTTACAGGATTGTTTATCTTCATCCCTATTGGAGTCATCACCTGGATTGCAGGAAAAGTTCTAGCCCTTTTGTGGGGAATTCAGAAAATTTTGCCAGAGGCTTGGAGACCCGAGAGTTTTATTTCTGACTCCTCGCTCGTATTTTTGCTCAAATTGACCATCACCACGGCTGCAATTCTAATATTACTTTTTGGCATTTCCTTTCTCGGCTGGATTTCGAAACAGTACATTGGGCAAAAAGTTTTAGAATGGATTGCGGAGTTGATTCAACACATCCCTGTCTTAAGAAGCGTTTACACCACGCTGGATCAACTTTTCAAAGCCATGGCTCCGGGTGGAGAAGGCAAGGGCCATCAGTTTAGCCGAGTGGTCTATATCGAGTATCCGAGAAAGGGCGTTTGGGCCATTGCTTTCGTAACAGGTCCAGCCCGAGGAATCGCAGTTCCCAAAAAACATCTCAATGTTTTCTTACCGGCCACCCCCAACCCCACCTCTGGATTTCACCTCATTGTATCCGAAGACGAAGTCATCGAAACGCAAATGAAAGTAGAAGATGCGTTTAAGACGATTCTGTCCTTAGGCATTGCACAGCCGGGGGCGTGATGGCGGAAAAGGGTGAGAAGATTTTAGCCACGAACCCCAATGCCTATTCTAATTTTTTTATAGAAGAGGTGGTCGAGGCGGGCATTGTTCTCAAGGGGACAGAAATCAAGAGTTTACGCGCGCAATCCCCCAATTTGAGAGACGCGTTTGTAGAGGTGATCTCTCGAGGAAAAGGTGGATCTGGAGCGGTGGAGGCATGGTTGCTCAACGCGCATATTGCGCCTTACTCACACGGCAATATCTGGAACCACGAACCTTTG
>JAHFAB010000181.1 GCA_023250795.1 Bacteriovoracaceae bacterium | reverse complement strand
AACAGTTTTGAATTTGAAAGTCGGGTTTCACCTCGTCGGACCGTTGCCTCAAGTTAAAACTATGCGCACAGCCGTAGAAAGAGCTCCTGATTATCACTCGATTGGATCGCGACTCTCGTCTGGTGGTGGATGGATTGTTGCGAGCGATACCTATACAAATCCAAGTGGTAAAAATCTCATACTTTGGGTAAAGGGAGGGGGAGAAGAGCTTCGTTTAACTACTTTTCCAAGGCTTAACAGTCCGGAACATTTTGAATTAACCGCCGATGGTAAAGATATGATTTTTCCCCCCGTATATCATTACTATTTTTCTAAAGCAGAATTGATTTTAGATTTAGTTGTAACAAAAATATCAGAAAATGGTAATTCAGAACGTATTGAAGTTCGGTTGTCTGATCAATTCATAAAAATTAATTTGGGGCCAAATGAGAAAACTGTTTTAGAGTGGAGGATACGAACTCAGGCACCGCGATGTTCTTTACCAGGTCCCTATGATGTAAAAATAACAGGGATGATGCCTTTTCCACTACCCTATCATCCAAACCATAAAGCAGAAGCTAGAACTTCCACAAAAGCGAATTGGGACTTGATAGGGATGAATTTAGAAGGAAATATCAGTCGGAGTGTGACTGTGACTGACACGCATATGAATGCGGATGGGAGTCTCCTGTTTCCGCAGAGAAAAGCTGTTTTATTAGAAGATAAAAAGTCCATGCAATCTCAGGACGGTTCCATCCCCAGTGGGGCATCTGCTTACGAATGCCAAGGGATTTTTCCCTAAAATTCTGATTCAAACTGTGAGAAGACAGGGAAATGGAAAACCCTGTCAGTCTCCGTCCAGTGGGCGGAGAAGATTTGAGTCAAATACTTGAGATAGAAAAAACTGTCCATCTAGCACCTTGGAGTTTAGAGAGTTTTCAGGCAGAGCTTGTCAAACCTGAAAGCACGCTTTGGGTTTTGACCGATGATGAGACCGATAGCGAAATTTCCGGTTACATTGTCTACCGGGTTCTTTTTGAGAGTTTCGAAATCTTAAACTTAGCTGTTTCACTTTCAGCTCGGGGCTTAGGTTATGGAAAGCTCATGGTGAGAAAAGTCGTGGATCAGGCGATTCGCCAAGGAGCTAAAAAAATAATTCTAGAAGTGAGAAAATCGAATCAAGCGGCCATCCAGCTCTACCAAAAGACCGGATTTGAGACCGTCCAAGTGAGAAAAAATTTCTATTCTAACGGGGAAGAGGCCTATCACATGGAATTGAAATTAGATTCTGAGCAGGTCGAGAGCCTTTAAAAACCTCTTTACACTACTAGATTGGTCGGATAGAGTGCGCTCGTGTTTGAACTCAGGGTAAAAGTCGATTTTCCAGCAGCCCATCATTTGACGGGATATCCAGGTGACTGTGCCAGGCCTCATGGACACAATTGGACCCTGGAGGTTTTTGCACGTTCAAAGGAACTCGATTCTTTAGGGCTTGCGGTGGATTTTCGTACTTTGAAAAATGCGGCTAAAGAGTTAGTGGCACCTTGGGATCATCAAGATTTAAACACCTTACCCGATTTTAACGGGATCAATCCTTCAGCAGAACAGATCGCCAAACTATCTTATGAAAAACTTTCTGAGCGGATTGCTGGTAGTAAAATATGGATCGATCGGGTGACGGTTTGGGAAAACGATCGGTGTTCGGCGACTTATTATGAAAACGCGTAGCCTAGTTTTACTTTCCGGAGGCTTGGATTCTGCTGCAAATCTTGCTTTGTGCGTGGCGCGGGACGAGGCCGTCTTAGCTCTGACTTTTGATTATGGGCAGAAGGCGGCAAAGAGGGAGATCCAGGCGGCACGGGATTTCTGTCGGTATTACTCTGTCAAACACCAAGAGGTCGAAATCTCCTGGCTTGGAAAGTTGGGGGGAAATTCTCTGACCGATGTGTCTCAGGCGGTTCCCACTTTGCGAGCTGATTGTTTGGATGATTTAGCGGTCACGCGCGGTACTGCCCAGCAAGTTTGGGTTCCCAATCGAAATGGAGTGCTTCTCAATTGCGCGGCAGCTTTTGCCGAAAGGTTGGGGGTTTCTAGAATCGTGGTGGGGTTTAATCGTGAAGAGGCCGCGACTTTTCCGGACAATTCTCTGGCTTTTATGAAAGCTGAAACCCAAGCTCTTTCTTTTTCGACAGCCAATCAGGTCACTGTTTTTTCTTATACGGTTGAATGGAACAAAGCCGAAACCGTAAAAGAAATGAGGAAACTCAAACCCGCATTTCCGTTTAATCAGATTTGGAGCTGCTATCAGGGAGAAAAAGATCCTTGTGGAGTCTGCGAGTCGTGTCTGAGATTGAGGAGGGCTTTGCAATGAAGGTTTTATTTTCTAAAACACAGAGACCTTATTTGGGTCCTGAGCTCAGACCTCATTTCTTACTCCAAGAGTTGGGGGTAAAGGGCTCTGCTCTTACGGCTTTTATCGGCCCATGCTCTGTAAAAACGGAACACATGGTCGATTGGGAAGATCGTCTTGTCAACGATCGGATTGAGGCGCGGCTGATGGTCCATTTTTTGGGTGAATTTTTTGGAATGACGCTTCACGAGGGGGTTCTTTTACAGCGCCTGCTGATTTCGATGATGGCGCAGAGTTTAAATTTAACTGTCTCCCCACTGTCTCAGGCTGTTCAACGCAAAGGGGATGATCTTTTTTGGAAAGAGAGAAAGCTCAGTGTTTCGATTGTGACTGCTTCGCCCGTTTCAGTTTTACTCCATGCGGGGATTAATTTAGATCCAAGCGGGGCTCCAGTCGCAGCAGTTGGGCTTTATGAACTCGGCTTAACTCATGAGGAGGTCGTGGAGAATTGGATTCCGGGGATGCTCGGTTCATTTTTAGAGGAGTGGGAGTCTATGAACTGGGCTTGCGCTAAAGTCAGACCAGTGATCTAATCCCTCAACATGATTACTCCCATTCCAGAGTACATTCGAACGCTGCAGCCCTATATTCCGGGTAAACCGATCGAGGAGACTCAACGTGAGTTTCATATTAAGAAAGTCATTAAGTTAGCTTCGAACGAAAATCCACTGGGTCCAAGCCCAAAAGCCCTTCTTGCACTGCAAAAAGCCAGATCTTCGCTTCATCGCTATCCGGATAGCTCGGCGTATCAGCTCAAACAGCGGATTGTAAAACACTTCGGAAATTCTCTGGCGGCGGATCGTTTGATTATTGGAAATGGATCCAACGAAGTGATTGATTTATTGATTCGGGCTTTTTCTATACCGGGAGATCAAATCGTCACCTCTCAGGCTGCTTTTATTGCTTACAAAGTGAGCGCACAGGTTCATGGAGTTCAGACTCTGGCGGTCAGTTTAGATTCTGAGATGAACTATGATCTTTCAGAGATGTTGACAATCATCAAACGCGAAGAGCGAGTGCGTTTAGTTTTTATTGCCAACCCGAATAATCCGACGGGAGCTTATCTGAAATCAGGGGATCTCTTTTCATTTTTGACAGAGCTTTCTAAAATTAGGGGAGGCTCAGTGATTGTAGTTTTAGACTATGCCTATTGGGAATATGTCACGGCTCAAGATTTGCCCGAGCCGATTGCATTGTTGAAAAAATTTCCAAATCTTGTTGTTTTAAGAACTTTTTCAAAGATCTATGGACTTGCTGGGCTTCGAGTGGGGTATGGGATTGGAGAGCCAGAAATTATTTCTACATTGGAGAAAATTAGAAATCCGTTTAACGTCAACTCGATGGGGATGATCGCTGCGACATCTGCGCTCGGAGATCTCGATTTTGTAAAAAAATCAAAAACCGCCAATGAAAAAGGGATGAAATTTTGGAAGAAAAATCTCTCAGAACTTGGGGTGCCGTATTGGGAAAGTCAGGGCAATTTTTTGCTCGTCGATGTGAAGAGGGGATTAGGTCTGAGTGGAAATGACGTGTATCAAGCCTGTTTGAGAAAAGGGGTGATTTTTCGTCCGGTGAGTAATTATGGTTTGACTCAGGCTTTGAGGATTTCTATAGGGACTCAGAGCGAAAATGAAACCGCGTTTCGTGTGATGAGAGAAATCAGGTGAGTTTTATGGCCATCCCCAAGCAGGGTCCAGTGATTGCAATTGACGGTCCAGCCGGAACTGGCAAAAGTTCTGTCACTCGAAGATTGGCGCAAGTTTTGGGCTTTGTTCACATTGATACGGGAGCGCTTTATCGGACGATTGCTTTTCAACTTTTAAAAGAAGGCAAACCGGAGAATGTAAAATTATTAGAAATCAAGGCCACTGAGTTTGCTCTGTCACTGCATTTCGAATTTCTTCGAGACGAGAGTAAAAATCCAGTCAATCGAGTATTTTCTAATGGAAATGATGTGACAGAGTTTATTCGTACTCCCGAAGTCAGCATGCTTGCGAGTCAGATTTCTGCTTTTGCAGGAGTCAGAGCTGCTTTACTGGGATTACAGAGAAGAATGGGGTGTGTGGGGAAGTCGATTTTAGAAGGAAGGGACATCGGCACGGTGATTTTTCCGGATGCGGATGTGAAATTTTATTTAACAGCGAGTGTAGATGAAAGAGCGAAAAGAAGATTGGCCGAGTTAGAGACGACAGGGAAAGATGTCTCCTCATTCGAAGAGGTCAAAAAACAAATTGAGCTCAGGGACCGAGGGGACCAGTCTCGTGCTGTTGCGCCTCTGAGAAAAGCAAGTGACGCGATTGAGGTGGATACGAGTGAAATGTCACTGGACGAAGTGGTCCAGACGATGGAAACTCAGGTCAGAAAGAGATTAAATTTAAAGGGTTAATCAATATGGCTCCAGCTCATTTGAAAATATTAGTCGTGCGTCCGGATCGAATGGGAGATGTCGTTCTATCCACGCCTGTTTTTGAGGTGATCAAGCGCTATAACCCCAATTCTCATTTGACGGTGATGGTGCGAGAGCCTTTTGCTGCATTAGTCCGAGGGCTTCCTAGTGTAGATGACGTGATGATTTTTGATCCCAAAGGAAAACATGCAGGGCTCGGGGGA
>JAHFAB010000180.1 GCA_023250795.1 Bacteriovoracaceae bacterium | reverse complement strand
AAGTTCAAAAAAAAGGGTGGGCCTTTAACCCCCTATAATGATGAGATAATTTAAGAAAATGGAGGAACACACCCACAATACATTATCAATTAACTCAACATTTTTCTTGACCCAAGCATGTAAAAATTATAGGATGCCTGTCGGCCCGGATAGCTAACTGGCCTTAGAAAGGTGACCGATTTTCTTATGATGCCCCAGAATCCTCCTAATAGACTGCCTCAAACACCGGATCAAGCACTGACCGACCACAAACGAGATTCCCAACTAAAGCTACTCAACGAGGTTTCGAATCATCTACAAAGTCTTTTAGAATCAGAAAATATTTATCAAGAAATTATTAATATTATACAGACAAGGTTTAACTATTACTGCACTAATATTTGGAGCGTAGATCAAAACCACACTGCCACTCTTCGCGCACAAACCGGAGCTTATCATAATCATCTAAAACTGGGCTATGTCCTTCCAAAACAAGACGGAGTCACTCGTGGCATCATTGGAAAAGTAATCGAAACTGGAAAACCCTACCTTTCCAACGATATCACCAAAGACCCGATTTATACCCATCTCGCTCTTCCTATTCGCACTCGAGCTGAACTCTGTGTTCCGATTCTCAAAAACAACGAAATTATGGGTATCCTCAATATAGAAAACGACGAGGTCAACTCTTTCGACGCAAACGATGTCATCACACTAGAAGCCATAGCTTTGCAAATCGCCGTTGCAATCACCAATCAGAAACTTTTCTCTGAAGTTAAAACCCTGAACAAGACCCTGCTAAACAAAATAGAAGAAAATACCCACGAACTTCGACATGCAAATGAAAAAATTCTTGATCAACAAAAATATTTGAAAAAAGAAAATTTTGCGCTCAAAACAATCATCGACCAAGAAAAAAAATCTCATGAAACCATAGGGAAAAGCGCTGTTATTTTAAACATGCTCTCTATGGTTGATAAAATTGCACCCACGCCGGTGACAGTTCTCATTCAAGGAGAAAGTGGTACTGGGAAAGAATTGGTCGCACGAAGCCTTCATGCAAAAAGTGATCGTGCAGAGAAACCCTACATCACTGTAAACTGTGGTGCTCTCCAAGAATCTCTCTTAGAGTCAGAACTCTTTGGCCACGAAAAAGGATCTTTTACGGGAGCCGTATCACAAAAAATCGGCCTCTGCGAACTCGCAGATGGAGGAACTGTTTTCTTAGATGAAATCGGGGAACTTTCTCTTGGCATCCAGGCAAAACTCCTTAGATTTCTACAAGAAGGAGAGTTTTATCGAATCGGAGGGAAAAAACCTTTCAAAGTCGATGTTCGCGTGATCAGTGCTACCAATAGAGATCTAGAAAATGAAGTCAAAGCAGGTCGCTTTAGAGAAGATCTATTTTATCGCCTCAATACGATAACCCTCCGCATGCCTCCATTGAGGAAAAGAAAAGTAGACATCCCGCTACTCGTCGAATATTTTTTAGAAAATTCTCGTTTTGGAACTTCTGCACAAAAAATTAAAAAAATAGATCCTCGCGTTTTAGACGCTTTTGCCCGCTATGACTGGCCCGGCAATATTCGTGAGTTGCAAAATACTTTGGAACGTCTAAAAATTTTAGCTGAAAACCAAGAGATCAAACTCGAGGACATTCCCATGGGAATTCGGATGCCTATGGTAAAAACCCAATCTTTGGAGGATGCAAACGAACTCTCGCTCCTAGATGTAGAAAAAAACCATATTCTCCGCACACTTACAGTAAACCAAGGGAATAAAACAAAAACTGCAAAAAATCTTGGAATTACGATAAAAACACTTTACAACAAGCTTCATCATTACGGTATTCTGCAAACGCAAGGCAGTAGTGAGTTAACTAATGAATTCGAAAATCAGTATAATTAAAAAGGAGACTCCAGCAATGTCAACAAAATCCAAAAAACCATCTCAGAGTAAAGCGACTGATAAACCTTCAGCCTCCTCTTCTAAGACGCCATCTGAAACAAAAAAAATCATGGGCAAAGTCAGTCCTACAACTGAAATATCTGCCACTGCCGCAGTTGACACTGACGAAATTGAAGAGGCAGAAGATGCGACAAAACACGTTGCTGCTTCTTCAGCTGAAGGCGGAAATGCCGCAGCAATTGCCGCAGCGAATGGTTCGACAGAAATGTCAGCCTCTTTCAAAAACTTTAGACACCACCCAGATATGGAAAATTTTTATAGATTCATTTACGAAAATGACCTTAGACACGAAGCGCTAGCTATTATCGACGAGCTCAATCTTCAGAAACAACAGAGAAGATTATTAAAAATGGCAAAATCTCAAGCTCACTAAAAGAGAGTCTTTGCACTCTGTTTTATTTCAGGTAATGTGTTCTTCTTTTTAAGGAGATCACATCACTATGAAAAAAACTTACCTATTAACACCAGGCCCAACCCCTCTGCCAGAATCTGTCGTATCGGTTTTTGCTCGCCCGATCATTCACCATCGGACTCCGCAGTTTCAAACACTGTTTGAGAGTGTAAAAATCGGATTGAAATATCTTTTTCAGACAAAGCAAGACGTCCTCATTTTGGCAGCTACTGGTACAGGTGCAATGGACGCTGCGGTTTCGAATCTCTTCAAAAAAGACGACAAAGTTATTACAATCAATGGCGGAAAATTTGGAGAAAGATGGACCAAAATTTCGAAAGCCTATGGACTCAATCCCATCGAGATTAAACTCGAAGTAGGAGACGCAGTCGAACCAGCTCAGTTTGAAGTCACCGTTCGAGCAAACCCAGACGCTAAAGCGGTTTTATTCCAAGCTTCAGAAACTTCGACAGGGGTAAAAATGCCCACTCCGGAGATCTGCAAAATCGCTCAACAAGCAGGACTGCTCACAGTCTGTGACGCCATTACTGCGTGCGGAGTTTTTGATCTCCCCATGGATGCTTTAGGGTTAGATGTCATGATCACGGGTTCACAAAAAGCGCTCATGATCCCGCCTGGGCTAGCTTTTATTGCACTGAGCGACAAAGCCTGGGGAAGAAGAGAGAGCTCTAATCTTCCTCGGTTTTATTTTGACCTTGATAAAGAGAGAAAATCTTTATCTAAAAATCAGACCGCATGGACCCCTGCCATTTCTCTCATCCAAGGACTGCAAGAAACTTTGAGGATGATTCAGGAAGAGGGTTTGGCTAATGTTTTTAAAAGACATGAGCTGCTGGCAAAAGCCACCCGCAATGCAGTGCAAGCTCTCGGTCTAGAAATGCTTGCAAAAAAATCTCCTTCGACTGCTGTTACGGCAGTCAAAGTTCCCTCCACCATAAAGGATGGTAAAGCCATCCCTAAAACAATGCGTGACAAGTATGGCGTCACCATTGCCGGTGGACAAGACGAATTAGAAGGAAAAATTTTCAGACTTTCGCACTTTGGATATTGCGGTAAGTTCGATATTACGACTGGGATCTCTTGTTTAGAGCTAGTGCTAAAAGAGTTGGGACATCCCGTAGAATTTGGCAAAGGTGTTGGAGCAGTTCTAAGAACTTTTTCTGAAAACTAATTGCCGCAAGAGCAATACATAACCAGGAGAAAATCTCATGAGTTCAAAAGTAAGGGTTCTAATTACGGACGGATTTGCCAAAGAAGGAGTTGAAATATTAAAATCCCAACCCTCATTTGAAATCGACTTGCGCAAATCCACAACTCCAGAAGAACTTTCTAAAATCATTGGAAATTATGAGAGCATTATCATTCGTTCTGCCACAACACTGACAAAAGAACTGATTGAAAAAGGGACCTCGCTTAAGCTCATTGTAAGAGCTGGGGCCGGTGTGGATAATATAGACGTCCCGACTGCGACTACTAAAAAAATCCCAGTCATGAACACAGCTTCTGCAAACTCCCTTGCTGCTGCTGAACAAACAATCGCACTTCTCTTTTCTATGCTGCGCCAAGTTCCACAGTCCTCACAGACTCTGAAAGAGGGGAGATGGGATCGAGAAAGTTTCAAGGGATATGAAGTCACAGGAAAAACTCTCGGTGTGATTGGGCTAGGAAATATTGGGAGAATTGTCGCTGAAAAAGCAATAGGACTTGGGATGAAAGTCATTGGCTATGATCCCCTCATCAAGTCTATGTCACAAATACCGGGTAAACTTGCAAAATTGGACGATGCCTTTAAACTCGTCAGTCAACTCGATGAAGTTTTAGGAACTGCACAAATCATCACTCTCCACGTACCAAAATTAAAAGAAACACAAAATCTTATTAATGCGGAAAGAATCGCTAAAATGAAAGACAAAGTATTTCTGATTAATTGCTCGCGCGGTGGGATTGTGGATGAAAAAGCCGTGCTCACTGCGATAGATTCTGGAAAAATTGCAGGAGCAGCTTTTGACGTTTTTGAAAAAGAGCCACCCGTATTTCCAAATCCTCTTTTTACACACCCCAAAGTAGTTTGCACCCCTCACTTAGGTGCTGCCACTTTTGAAGCCCAAGAAAGAGTCGCACTCACCGCCTCTCAACAAATGGTTGGCTTTTTTGCGAAAGGAGATCGCTCGGGCGTAATCAATTAATATGAATGTGATTGTAGTTGGCGCCCAATGGGGCGACGAAGGAAAAGGCAAGGTTGTAGATCTTCTCAGCGCAAAAGCTGAATACATTGTCCGCTACCAAGGTGGGAACAATGCGGGTCACACACTTGTAGTCAATGGCAAAAAAACGGTTCTGCACCTCATTCCGAGCGGCATTCTCCACCCAGGAAAAATCTGTGTCATTGCAAACGGAGTGGTCTTTGATCCCAAAGTTTTTTTTGAAGAAATCGAGGTATTGAAAGAAGCTTTTCGTGACTCTGCTCCTTCTGAAGTCGTGCGTGTCAGCGATCGTGCCCACGTCATCCTCCCCTATCACCGGACCTTAGACCGTCTGCGCGAAGAGCACGCCGCCCAAGGAAAAGGGAAAATTGGAACAACAGTGCGAGGCATTGGACCCGCATATGAAGATAAAGTGGCGCGAAGGGGAATTCAAGTCATTGACC
>JAHFAB010000179.1 GCA_023250795.1 Bacteriovoracaceae bacterium | reverse complement strand
CTATAATTTTCTTTCCAAACTTTCTGTATAATTTCTGCTTTTGAGAGTCCACGTTCCGAATCATCTTCATTTCGGCTATGAGCAAAAGACAATGCCTCTAAAATGCTCAATAAGACATATTGCTTCCGAAGTGAAACTTGCCCACCTTCCCTCGTTTTGATCACACAACGACGACTATCAATAAGCAAATCTACGGCATCTTGTTCTAAACGGGAGCGCTCAGCGATAATTTCTTTTCTCAAAGAACCAAACTCTGGCCCAGAAGCTGCTTTATCAATGAGATTAATATAAAAATAAGCCTGAGGATAGTTTTGCTGTATTCTAGAAACTCTTGCATATCCCAAAAGAACGTGGAGATGAGAATACCAGTTATGCTCAGCTAGAAAACCCGTATGAGCTTGCTGGTAACACTTCAAAGCTTCATCCATTTTTTTCTGACGTTCATTAATATGCCCTAATAGCAAATACAAAAGACCATTCACACTTTTGAGATTCTTAGATTCATACCGCCCGAGAATTACGCAAACCAACCGGTTTGCACGCCTAATAAACCCTCGCTCAAACAACGAAACAGCTAAACTTGCCCAACCCCTGGCAATCATCTCTTCTTGAGTCAAAACCTGAGCTGAAGTTTGGCGGAAATTTCCTGATCTGACTTCTCTCAAGTAGCGATGAAAATACCGCTGAGCAAGTTTTGCCTCGCCTTGATCCTTAGCAATTACCCCTTTACAATACCAGGCCATAGGATGGGTTTTGTCGGGATACAAAGCCATGCCTCGATCTAATTCTTTTTCCAATGCTTGCATCTCAGAATGATCTAATGCCTCCCCTGCCAATCTCAAGAGCTGACAAAGGGCTTCCATCACTGAGCTTTGATCTCCAATTGACTTGGCCAATCCCAGTGCTTTTTCAAATACAGTTTTTGATTTTTCTAACTCGCATTTTTCAGATAATAAGTACCCCAGCTTCAAGGCTTCTTGAATTTCAACTTCTATAGAATTAGAAAAACCAGATGATTTATTTTTCATATTCAAGCCAAGCGAGTGGTTAAAAATTCCTCAAACTATGTTAGTCTTAACAAACTGAGAGTCAATATGGAACTTTTCTGTCACGGCTGGAAGGCCCAAGAATCTGAAAAAGGCAAAATTCTTTTGCTGCATGGCATGGGAGGGACAGGTGCGCTGTGGCGCCCCATAGCCTCGCGTCTTGAAAAGCACTGGACTCTCCTCGCACCCGATCAAAGAGGTCATGGAAAAAGCCAGATTCAAGACACTCTCGCCACTTATACGCCGGAGGACTATGGAAAAGATTTGGTAGATACTGTAGAGAAATCAGGATTTTCTCCGTGTTGGGTCATCGGACATTCGATGGGTGTACGGACCGCTTGCGCGTTTGCGTACCTTAAGCCGAAATGGATCAAAGGCCTCGTTTTGATTGACTTAGCATTTACAGGCGTAGCCGGTGGCGGAATTGGGGATGGGTTGGGTCATTTTTTAGCAAAACTTCCCATGAAGTTTAAATCTAGGCAAAACGCCAGCGACTTCATGAGTCATGAATGCCCAGATCCCTCCATCTCTCGTTACTTAATGGCAGTTTCAGTTCAACTCCCCCCGTCTTCTTCACACCCTGGAGAAATCACATTTCCTTTTGACAAAGAGGCGCTCCTTGCAACCATTCGAGCGGCACGCGGTTCTTCGATCAGACCGTGGATCGAATCTTTAGGTCAACAAAAGATCCCAGTCCTGGTCTTAAGAGGAGAGTCGAGCCCAGTTTGGACTCATGAAGAGTTTGAAGCAGAAAAAATTCGTTGTGCTGTGTTTCCTTCTCTTGTTTTTGAAGAATTTCCAGGGGCAGGACATGGACTTCCGTTTGAAAAACGAATAGAATTCATTGAACGAATTCTCCAGTTTATGGCATAATCCGAAAATGTCTGTCACAGCTGCACGACTGGGTCATTCGCCACTTTTAGTCGATTGGTCACACTTGGTGTTGGGCCACACGAGCTCTCACGATGGGTCTGAGTTTGATCGCACATGGAAAGCCCTGAAATCTCGGTTCGGATCCAAAGAAGTTGGATTTTATGATTCGCTTTTTGAAAATGAGATTTCTCAAGCTTCGGAATCAGAGGCACTTGCCGGAGAAATTCTTGCTCAGGGAAAATTTTCAGACTGTCTGTTTTTAGGGATTGGGGGAAGCGCATTGGGCCCCATCAGTCTGCTCTCAGCTCTCAAAGAAAAATGTGTCACATCGCTACGCTTTCATTTTATTGAAAATCCAGACCCTCAAGACTGGAAACAGACCCTAAAGTCCCTCTCACCGGAGTCCACACTCGTCTGTGCCGTCACCAAATCAGGCACTACGTTTGAGACCGTTGCACAACTCCTCTTAGCACTGGATTGGTTAGGCAAAGAGAGGTGGAAATCCCATCTGGTCGCCCTCACAGATCCAGAAAAAGGAGATCTGAGAAAATTTTCAAACGAAAATGGGATCAAAAATCTGAGTATTCACCCCTCGCTCGGAGGTCGTTTTAGTATTTTTAGCCCGGTGGGTCTTTTCCCTGCAGCCTTAGCCGGTCTTTCGACAAAAGATTTTTTGTTGGGAGCGTCTCAAATACGTGACGCAATGGAAAAAATTCCGTCTCATAAAAATCCTCTTTTTATTATTTCTGAGGCTTTGATTGACCACTATTCGAAACGCCCCATCCATGTCTGCATGCCTTATTCTACACGACTCAGACTTTTTGGCAGTTGGTTTGTCCAACTTTGGGGAGAGAGTTTAGGAAAAGATGGACGAGGATTCACTCCAATCTCTGCTCTCGGGGCTACAGATCAGCACAGCATTTTACAGCTTTTGAGAGATGGACCTGACGATAAAATCACCTGGTTCATGAGCATTGATCAGACCTCGGACCCGGTTTCTATTCCGCAGATTTCAAAAAAACACTCTCTGAAACAGCTTTACCCCGCATTTTCTCTATTAGAAGGACACTCGTTGCACGAACTCATGACCGTAGAGTACCACGCCATCTCTAAAGTCCTCACTCGCAAAGAAAAACCGCATTTGCATTTTCAACTCGATTGCCTCGATGAAAAATCGATGGGCGCACTTTATTTTGCTTTTTCAGTTCTCACCGCTTTTACAGGGACACTCTGGGGTGTCAATCCATTTGACCAGCCCGGTGTGGAAGAGGGGAAAATTTACATTAAACAATCTCTTGAAGAAAAACGCTCCCTCGCATAATCTTTTCTTCATGGCCAGCCCCGACTCCCCTAACGATCCAACTGATCCAAGCGACAAAACTACTGTTATCCAAGGAGACCAGCAAACATTAGAAAGAGAACTCCTTAAGGCGAAAGAACAGGAGGCGTGTTTGATCATTATCCGAGGCACTCCCCAAGGACATCGTTTTTTTCTCACGCAAAAGGAAATGATCATTGGGAGGGACCCCAATGCTGATATTTGTGTAGCCGATCAGAGCATTTCTCGGAAACACTCAAAAATTACAAAGAAAGAAAAGAAAGTACAACTCACTGATTTGGGATCTTCGAACGGAACTTTTGTGAACGACAAAAAACTTCCCCAAGGTCAATCCGTCTTCCTCGCGAAGGAAGATATGGTTAAACTGGGAAACTCTATTTTAAAATTTCTCCCCGCAGGCGAGCTCGAAATTCTCTTCTATGGTAATCTGGGCTCCGCAGCGCATACGGATCCTCTGACTAAAATTTACAACAAGGGGTATCTGCTCGAAGCATTAGACGCGGAGTATAAACGAGCCAAAGCGCTGCACACGGATTTTTCGATTCTTTTTTTTGATTTAGATCATTTTAAAAAAATAAATGACACTCATGGACATGAATGTGGAGATTTTATTTTGAAAGAAGTCGTTCGTATCATCAAAAACGGATTTGTGAAACCCAAAGACATCTTTGCCCGCTACGGGGGAGAAGAATTCGTGTTGCTCTTGAGTAATACGAATATAGACAGCGCAAAAGATCTCGCAGAAAAAATCAGAAATTTGGTAGCAACTCATCCCTTTATCTATGAGGGCACACGAATGACGGTCACAACCAGCATTGGAGTTGCGGAGCTCACTAAGGAAATGGATTCGGCACATGGCCTGATCAAAGCAGCGGACAAAGCATTATACAGTGCGAAAAATTCGGGCCGCAATAAGGTTGCAAGCTAGTACATCTTTTATAATACATTTTTTATCCCTTATTCTAAAAAAGACGGACTTCTTAAAAAAATGCTCGTTACGGCGTGAGCACACATCCATGTGCATCTTGGTCGACATCCTGTCGACACGCTTTTAACTTGTAACGAGCATTTTTTTTAAGAAGTCCGTCTTTTTTAGAATAAAGCATAAAAATGTCTTAGCTTGCTTTCGGGAGCCAAAAGTGGTGGATTCCCATCACGTATGTCAAAAATAAAAATCTTAAACACCTTAGTGTCTGAACGAATCGCTGCAGGTGAAGTCATCGAGCGGCCGGCAAGCGTAGTCAAAGAGTTAGTCGAAAATGCTCTGGATGCCCAAGCGAGTGAGATCACCATCCACCTCGAAGAAGGTGGCAAGAGCCTCATCGAGGTTCTGGATAACGGAACAGGCATGCCAAGAGAGGATCTCAAGCTCTGTGTGCAAAGACACGCAACGAGTAAACTGAGTGGGCTAGAAGACTTAGAAAAAATAAGAACTTTGGGGTTTCGAGGAGAAGCGCTCCCGAGCATAGCGGCTGTATCTCATCTCAGCATTATTTCTAGATCTACTTTAGATGAAAATGCATTTGAACTGACTGGGAATCCAGAAAATTTTACTTCCCTCCCAGAACTCAAACCTATCACTTTTGGACATTTTCTAGGGTCTCCTCATGGCACTCGCATAAGAGCCCAAGGGCTATTTTCACAAATCCCAGCCAGGCTCAAATTTCTAAAATCTCAGGCAAGCGAAGTCTTTCATGTGAGAGAATGGATCTCACGCCTCGCCTTAACACATCCAGAAACAGGCTTTCGTTT
>JAHFAB010000178.1 GCA_023250795.1 Bacteriovoracaceae bacterium | reverse complement strand
CTTCGTGATGGCGTTGAACAAAACGCGGTGAACTTTTTTCCCACGCGCTTTGAGTTCCTCATTAATATGAAAAGCAATGGCCTCTCCTTCTCGGTCCGGGTCTGTTGCGAGGTATAATTCTGGGACAAGAGCAGCGGCCTTTCTCAATTCTTCCATGACTTTGATTTTAGAGGGGATGAGTTGATAATCTGCTTTGAACCCTTTTTTAGGATCTACTCCGAGCTTGGCTTTGGGGAGGTCTTTGATGTGACCCACGCTGGCTTTGACGATGTATTCGCGCCCCAAGTACTTTTGGATGGTTTTAGCTTTCGATGGTGATTCGACGATGACCAGTGCTTTTTTAGACATATGATATTACTTTAGTCGGAAACTACTTCATTTTTCAAGAGCAGACCGTTTTTATCGATCAAAAGTCCCATTTGAATTGCATTTTCCAATGCCGTATAGAATTTCTGAGGGGTCCAGTCTACAGAAATCGCCCAATCTAAGAGTTCTCCCACTTGTGCTCCCCCTTGGAGGGATGTCAGAACACTCACTTTATTGCTCAGGATTACTTCTTCAGAAGAAGGAGAAGAGTCCAGGTTTCGGACTATGAGTCCGGGTTTCAGACTTGTTTTTAAATGTGTGGCCAGTTCCAGCCAGGTGGATCCCAAGCTATGAACGCCCCAGTAGGGGGTGGCATGATCTTGGTCGATCAGCTTCTGATTGCCCTGCTGGTGGACGTCTCCGGGGAAACAGGGGGTGGAATAACAGGTTCGTTGATGTTCCCTTGCCCAATATGCTGTATTGAGACTCCCCGATCGAAATGGAGCTTCGACCACCCAAGTTGCCTGAGACCATGCTGCGATGAGTCGATTTCTTTGAAGAAAGTTTGAAGCGTAAGCCGTAGTGCCAGGTGGAAACTCGGAGATGAGAAGCCCACCTTGATTCAAGAGGCGTTCCCGTAATTTTTCGTTTTCTCTAGGGTAGGGGATGTCCAAGCCTGCTCCCAAGATCGCAAGGGTGGGGAGCCCGACATCGAGCGCTGCCTGGTGAGCAATCGTGTCAATTCCACGAGCAAAACCCGATAGTATGACGAGTTTCGTCCCTCTGAGGGCGTGTACTTGGCTCTTGAGAAAATGTGCAGTGTGAGGAGTAGGCTCTCGAGTGCCAACGATTGCAAGTCCACGCATTGGGAGTTGATTGAGGAGCTCTAAACTTTTTTCCTGGCCTTGGATGTAGAGAGTTTTAGGGGGACTTTGGACATTCCAAAGTTCAGGGTAAGTTTTGGAGTGGGCTTGAACAGTGAGGGTGTGGATTGGGTGGGGGTTCATTTTTTCAGTTTTCATGTGAAATCTCAAAGCAAGAACTGTGCCTACTTTAATTGTGTTTTTCTTTTCTGCTTGACGGAAAAATATCAGGAAATGGAATAATTTTTCCGTTCGTTGGTGGAACTGTAGAAGCATTTTCATAAATGAGTTCACGGTTGATCCTAAGTGCAGCGTCGTATCCTCGCTCTAGGGCTTCTTCTAGTTCTGGTGCACCCAAATTATTATTTGCAAAATGGATGTTGCCAAAAGGCTTGGCGAGAATCTCTGTTCTTTCCATTTCTCCAGGGCGTACAATATGAATTGAATATGGCCAGCGATTCGTTTCTACGAGTTCCACTTCGATCTCTGTTCCCCATCTTTCTTTGAGTAGAGGTTCCAAGATTTCTTTCATGCGCCGGACGGCGTGCTCAGCTAGCAGTACGGAATCTTCTTCAGAAAAACTCCCTCTTTGGTGGGATGAACCCAGGGGTTGGTAGATGGTGAAAACTCCATAATCGTCTTCAGGATGGTTTTCAAAATCTCTCATTCCCTCATAACCTTTGATTTTAGGGTCCATCCAACGTCCTAAAATGATGTCAGTGGGATCATTTTCTGAAGAATAATTTTTATCACGAATCCATAGGTCATAAGTCTCCCTAAAAGGGTGCCCCTTTACTCTGACGATGTGAACGGCATAATCTGTAATTGGCATTTCGTTGAGAATCTGTGTTCTGTCAGGTGCTTTCTCAGAAAAATCGGTAATTAATTTTGGTGCTAGCTTCGCAGGTGCTGCAAAGACCACTTTTTTGGTTTTCACTTCATAAAATTTTCCAGCTTGTACGTAAACGACCGTTGCTCCTGTCTCGTGAGTTTTAATACTGGCCACAGGAGCGTTTGTGAGAATGTTCAGTTCTCGTTTTGGGTCTTGGAGTTTCCCTCTAAGGGCTTCTGTCACTTCTCCTGTGCCAAACATTCCTGTATAGCGTTTTTCAAGCTCCGAACGATAAAAATCTCCAAACTGACGAGCAGAAATCTGTTCTGAAGTCCCCCCAAGCGCACTGCGTCCGTAATTATCAAATAGCAACAGTGTATCCGCCATTGGATCAGCCCGATTGACTTTTGGGTCATATAAAAAACGATCGTAGATTTCTTTTGATTTTCTGTCTTTTAGTTTTGAGACCATTTCAGGCATTTTTCTGACAAAGGTGGCCCAATCTATTTGATCTGTTTTTCTCCCAATTGGCGAATCTGTGGAAAACATTTTCAGGTCATCCGCATGAATGATGGCATGTTTTGCGAGTTCAAAACTAGCGGGTAGTTTTTCAAGAGAGGGCTCTTCCCAAACGTCAGGGTAGAGTTCTCCATTCCAAAGAAAACTGTCGATCGGATCATGGATGGAGAGCTTTTTCTTATAATCACCCAACCCAATGTGTTGAAAAATTCGATATTGTTTGAGATCTCCTGGACCTGCCGAGTAGGCAGCCCCGGCCCCTACGCGAATTCCATTGAGTTCACTCCCGCTTGCAAGACCTCCGAGTTTTGCTTCACGTTCAAGTAAAAGTACTTTCCAAGGCGTTCCTCCATGAGGAGTGTCAGTCAAATAAAGCGCAGAAATCATGCCAGCTGGACCTCCTCCCACAACGACAACGTCGTAAGTCTCGCCTGTTCTGATGACTTCTTCAGGGAGCAATTTGGGTGCGAGCGTTTCGTAGCCAGACCCACGGACCAAAACCGGAATTCCATCTTTGACACTGAATTGTAGTTCACTCGGATTAATCCCGTACCGTTTTTTGAGGTACTCCTGTTTTTCTTCTTTAGAGCCAAAAAACCCATCACACGTACTTGCAAATGAACTTGTTATGAATTGAATTTGAATTGAAAATGCTAAAAAAGCCGCTAATACAGATCTAAATTTCCCCATGAATTCCCCCCACACACAAACGTAAAACTATCCCCGACGCAGCAAGTATATTTTACCTTGCATTAAGTCAAATTTTGAATTGCAGTGCGACTGGTTATCTTGTGCGAAAAAAAAATAAATATAGAATTACAAAGAGTTAGTTTAATTAACGCACAGCAGTATAATAACAATGCAATGCATTAATTATGACTCGTCTCAATACGAGAAAGGATCCCTCTCTAAAAGCTCCAGCACTTTTCTGGCCTCTTGCTTCATGAAGCGTACATGGTCACGCACAGACCCTTTTGGAGGCTTAAAAAAGTCATCCAGACTCTTTCCTAGACGAGCACTGGTTGCTTCTTCACTTTCATTGGCTATTTTTAGAACAAGATTTTTATACTCTGGATCTGCCTTGCGAAAGTCTGGACGGTGTTCAATACGGTCCCAATGATTTCCTGGCATATTAAAGTCAGAATTATGTGAGTCCTGGATGATCCCCATTTCCATTCGAATATTTGGAAGACTCAATAAATCTCCTGTGTCGAAAACGCAAAGTCTTCCATTATGATGTGCAAGGTTTGCAATGTTTAGGTCTGTTTGCATAAAAATTCTCCAGAGTATTTTCCAATCTGCGTAAAGTCTGGGCCATTCACCTTGGTTAAGAATAGTTTGAATGCCAGCAGCAGTTGGCTGTTTTCCTGGATTTTTCAGAAAAAAATCATCAATCGGAGTGATTAAGTCATTCACGCCTTCTTGCAGTATTCCTGGTTTTGTTTGCAATTGTTTTCCTTTGACAGATAATACAATTCCGTTTGGTTGAAATACAGCATTAGGAACGACTTGTTCTAATCCAAAACTTTTAGCTATAGAGTGAGCAATGACTGGCATTTCTGTATCGTCGAATATTAAGTGTAATCGAGGAGCTGTGTCATAGGGGGGGGCTTCCTTGAAGTAAGAAGTTTGGCCATTTTCGTTTTGAATCCTAAAAATTCTGATTCCCTTTTTATCTTTTTTTATGACTACCGCAGTAGTGTCTGTGAAAAAATCATCGCAAGAACTTGCCCAAGAAGAGAGCATAGCGAAATTTGATTGAACTAAAAATACCCACAAAGATGCAAGAACGCCCCTAAAAATCCCCCTAAAAACCCCCATGACTCCCCCCGCATACACGCGTGAAACTAACCCCGAGGCAGCAAATATATTTTACTTCGCGCTAAGTCAAGCTTAATGCATTGCGTTCTGTTTTTCTCTCAGCAAATGGATGTACTCTGCGTGTGCCCAACCCAGCGGCGTAGCAGCGCCTGTGGGTAAACCCTGAAATTCTCCCCCATCCCAAACTTGTTCGGGGAGCATGAAAGAAGAAGTTGCCATTTTTTCTATAGCTATTATATAAGAGTCACCAGAGGTGCCCTGATCTGCCCCTTTTTCTCTAACCGAAGCAAAGGCATAATGCCCTCGTTCACCCGTGAGAAGAGGCCAGAGCATCCCGTGTGTTTGTGTTCCAGAGGTGTCGTCGTAATTATAACGGTCTCCAGTATATCGGTAATAAGCGGGGCCGGTATTATTTATATTTACTTTGAGATGACGGTCATAAACAGAAACGGATTCTTGGATCATTGGATCGTGGGCAGATCTCACTCCCAATCGAACGAGTTCTAAAAACCCACCATCAAGCACATCTTTTTCGCGGATTCTTTCTCCTCCATTTGCAATTTGAAAAGTGAACTCTCCATCTGGGTTCCAAACCTCATCTCGGTAGCCAGCCCCAGCGATACGAATAAAATATCGCCCGAAATCGCCTGTAAAACCGAGTCTGCCCGTG
>JAHFAB010000177.1 GCA_023250795.1 Bacteriovoracaceae bacterium | reverse complement strand
CGGTTTGGTAAACTATGAAGAAGAATCCAGAAGGCTTCAAAAAGAAATAGAAAGAGTCAAAGCAGATCTGGCTTTTATCCAATCCAAACTTTCAAAAGAAAGCTTTATTCAAAAAGCGCCCGCAGCATTGGTTGAAAAAGAAAAACAAAGAGTGAGGGATCTTACAGCAAAGCTTGCTGAATTGGATCTTGCTTTTAGTCGGCTCATCAAATGAACATAAGTTCTCACTCCCCACTCACTCAGTTCGAGTCCATTCGAGCTCCCATTTTATCGGACGTGGTTTCACAGACTAAAAAAGATATTTCAGAATCATCTCTTGAACTCTTACTTAGTGAAGCGCTTTATTCAGAGCGTTTTAGGCTAAAACGAAATAGACCTGGTTTTTTTACTCAGAAAAGATATAAAAATGACAAGAAAATTTGGAGTCAGGTACAAACGGGTTTGATTCTATCCGCTTCTTCTGTGGATCGACAGGGGTTATTGGACCAGGTTTTGAACCATTATGCCGAAGAAATCGGAGGGCATTTTGATCCTACGATTTATAAAGTGGCGACTTATATGGTTCCATGGTTTTTTAATTGGATCTTAAACGCAGCAAGTGTTCAAAGATTTCTTCCTTGGGGTATGACTGAGTCTCTGCAATCCAAACTTCATATATTGGGAGAAATAAAAGCGCTGCAAAAACTTTCTAAAAAGGGCACCATTTTGCTGGTTCCCACCCATCAGAGCAATATTGACAGTGTGCTCATCGGTTATGTGATCTATCTGATGTCGCTTCCTCCGTTTGCTTATGGAGCAGGTCTTAATTTGTTTTCGAACCCACTATTGAGTTTTTTCATGTCCAGGCTGGGTTCGTACACGGTCGATCGGCAAAAAACAAATCTGATCTATAAACACATTTTAAAAAATTATAGCACACGTATTCTCGAAGAAGGTGTTCACTCTATTTTTTTTCCGGGAGGAGGGCGATCACGCAGTGGAGCGATCGAAACAAAACTCAAGCTCGGGCTTTTAGGGACTGGTTTACAGGCTCAAATTACAAACCTACAAAAGAAAAAGCCTAATCCTCACATCTACGTTGTTCCCATGGTCACTAGCTATCACTTTGTTTTAGAAGCCAGTTCTCTCATAGAAGATTACTTGGCTGAATCAGGTAAACATCGATTTATTATAACTGATGATGAGTCTTGGCAATCTCTGAAAGTGATTAGTTTTTTTTGGAAGCTTTTTTCCTCTCAGAGCACAATCACAATGAGAGTGGGAAAGCCTCTCGATATTTTTGGAAACTTTGTCGACGAAGAAGGGCACTCAATAGGGCCAAATCAAACCTCTATAGATCCAGTAAAATGGCTGACGACCCGAGGAGTTCTTCAGAGTGAGCCCCAGAGAGATCAAGAATACGTTCGAGAATTGGGGTTGAAGCTTGTAGAGCGGTTCCACTGTGAAAATACTGTTTTGAGTTCTCACCTCGTGGCTTTTGTTTTGTTTGAGACTTTACGAAAGCAATATCCTGATTTAGACCTTTATCGATTGCTCAGAATTACGCTTTCACAGCGCTCTGTACCTCTAGATAAATTTTTAAAAAATGCTGAGATATATTTTCAGAAACTAGTTCTGGCCTCTGAAAACAGAAAACTCTATTTGAGTTCGGAGTTGCAGACCTCACAGGTTCAGTCCTGGGTTGATGATGGAATCAAAAACTTGGGACTTTTGCACGATGTTGCTGTGGTCAGGGCTCAAGAGGGAGTGATTTGGACTGAAGACATGAATTTGCTCTATTATTATCGCAACCGACTTTCGAGGTATGGATTATGAAAGTGGTGGTATTAGGAGGAGGGAGTTGGGGCACAGTTCTTGCCCATCTGGTTTCTCAAAATGTAGAAGAGGTCAGAATTTGGGTTACAAAGGAAGATCAAGCCAGGGCCATCAATTCTACGAGAGTGAATTCTCGTTATCATCCTGAGCTTTTGTTAAACCACAATACACACGCCTATTGCAGTTTAGAAAAAATTTTTGAAGGATCAGTTGCTGGAGTGATTTGGGCTTTGCCCTCTTCTGTTTGTCGAGAACAGGCCAAAGTCTTAGCCCGTTATTTCAAAGGGGACGAAATTCTCATTCATGCCACTAAGGGCGTCGAGGAGGGGTCTCTCAAGCGGGTTTCTGAAGTCCTACGAGAAGAAATCCCTTGCCCCAGAATTGGGGTACTCAGCGGACCCAATCTTGCGCATGAAGTGGCTCGGGCTGAGCCCGCAGCCACAGTGATCGCTTCTTACTATCAAGAGGTGATCGACGCTGGGCAGAGTTTTTTGAGTACTGAGAAGTTTCGAGTTTATGGAGCGAGAGATGTGGTGGGAGTGGAATGGGCGGGGGCACTCAAAAACATATTGGCGATTGCAGCGGGGGCACTTGATGCGATGTGTCTTGGGTGGAATTCGCGCGCAATGCTGATTACGAGGGGTTTGGCCGAGATGGTGAGATTCGGTGTGAAAATGGGTGCTGAGAGCTCCACTTTTTTAGGCCTTGCGGGAGTTGGAGATTTGTTAGCCACTTGTAGCAGTCCTTTGAGTCGAAACTACAGAGTGGGGTATGGGTTGGCACAGGGAAAAAAACTACAAGTAATTCTAGGCGAACTGAAAAGTACTGCTGAAGGGGTAAAGACAACCAAACATGTTTGGGAGTTTGCCCGTACTCAAGAGATCTACATGCCTATTACGGAAGGGGTGTATTCTCTTTTATACCAAGGACATGCAGTCGGAGAAGTGTTGAGCGCATTGATGAGGAAACCTCCCATCAAGGTAGAAATTTAATAAAATTTTCAATGTTTGACACGCAACGCTAGACTGTTATATGAGTCTTCTAGCTTAGAACGACTTATCGAGGAGGATGATTTGCAAATGCAGGTTTTAAAAAAATTTTTATTAGCTGGGGTATTTTCAGTGGCTCTCGTTTTTTCGTTTTATTCTTGGGGAGATGAGCCTAAGCCTACTGAAAATGTACCGGCTGGTTCTGACGTGGCTTCTGGTAAGGGCACTGTTGGAAGAATAAATGGTGTGATCAAAGGGACGATTGGGATTGTGTGCACAGATAAAAGTGGCAATGTCTATTATTGGTTTAGTGAGGATGGGTCGCCCGGAGATGATTTTAACCACTGTGTTGAGAATAAGCAAAAAGAAGAGGTTGCAAGCTCAGTCGTTGTGACTGGAGAGTCGGTTATGGCAGAACCATCAGCGAGTGGTAAAGTTGCTGTGGCAGAAGTGCCACGTTTAATGAAGAAGTCTCATGAGAAATTGCATGAGTATTTGGTTCAATTTACTGAGAAAGTGGAGGAGCTCATTTCTCCTCCTTCGAATTCTTCCGCGAATTCTTCTGCGAATTCATCGGCCGTACCTGAACCTTCAGTCAAAGGTCCTAAGACAGGGGAAATGTCTCATTAAGAGACCGAGTCAATTTGGATATTTGAGATAGTAGACGTCGGGTAAGTTACGGCAGTGCTCCTCGAGGTCCAGCCCGTAGCCAACGAGAAACTGATCGTCGATGGTGCGTCCGACATATTTTACGGGCACGTCCACAACTCGTTTTGAGGTCTTGTCTAAGAGCGTGACGATTTCCACTGAAGCGGGGCCAGCTCCTTTGAGGCGTTCGTAAAGAAACTTGAGAGTTCTTCCGCTATCTATAATCTCTTCTAAAATGAGTAGGTGCTTACCTCGAATATCGGCATGAATGTCTTTTAGGATTGTGACAGTTCCACTGGAGGTTTTTGCTCTGCCATAGCTGGAGAGCCTGACGAATTCGATCTCAGTGTTAATCTTGAGGTGTCGCGCCAAATCAGCTGCGAAAACAATGGCTCCTTTGAGGACCACAATAAGCACGACTTCTTTCCCGTCATAATCCCGGTTGATCTGATTTGCAAGGGATTGTACGACAGCATCAATTTCGTGGCGATTGAGGTACTTTGTGAAGTTTTTTTCATCTAGCATTTTATGTGATCCCATAAGATTTAGGATTTGCCTGTTTCGTTTTCTGAGATTTGACTAACTGGGTCAGGCGTATTGAGGCGTTTAAACTTAGCCTCTTCGACTCCTGAAACTGCGTCCTTGAAGTTCTTAATTGCTTTGCCTAGAGTGTTGCCTAATTCGGGCAGTCGTCTTGGCCCAAAGATCAGGAGGACAATTCCTAAGATGAGTAGATGTTCACCAGAAATTCCAAACATAAGTAAGGTATACAAAGGTCTTTGGTTCGTGTCAATCACCCTATTTTTTCTCAGTCTCCAGAGTTCTTCGGAAGACATTAACCCGAAGGGAAATAATAGTTACCAAAAAGTGACAGGGGAAGATCCGGAGGGAGATCGAGATCATTGGGATAAAATTTTCAGTCAAAGAAAATATGTTTTTGGAAAAGAGCCAGCGCAGTTTTTAAAAGACAATGTGGGAAAGCTTCCTCTGGGTTTTGCCTTAGATATTGCGATGGGTGAGGGAAGAAATGCAGTTTATTTGGCAAAAAAAGGATTTCATGTAGATGGTGTAGATATTTCGGAAATGGCACTTAAGAAAGGAAAGCTTTTAGCCAGAGAGAATCATGTTACTATTAATACGATCAGTGCTGACTTGAACCATTACGTGATCAAACCTGAGTCCTACGATGTGATTTTAGATTTTTATTATCTTCAAAGGAATTTAGTCCCTCAGATTAAGAAAGGCTTGAAAAAGGGAGGTGTAGTTATTTTTGAAAATTACACGGTTGAGCAGCTTAAAAACACACAAGCCCAACAATTACCGAAAGATTATCTATTGGAGAAGGACGAGATGAAAGAGCTTTTCAAGGATCTGAAAATCCTTCTCTATCGTGAAACTAACGACGGGAAGTCCGCGCTTGCGAGTTTGATCGCGCAGAAGCCATGAAGTGTTTCTGCATCGGTGTAAAAGTGATAGTTTTATAATTTCTTTTTTTAAACTCTTCAAGTAGGGCTGGTAATACGATAGCGGTTTGTTTTGCAGAATCGTGAAATCTAATAATCCCCGATTTTTC
>JAHFAB010000176.1 GCA_023250795.1 Bacteriovoracaceae bacterium | reverse complement strand
GCTTCCATCCAAAATGGGAATCTCAGGTCCATCCACTTCTAGAATCGCATTATCAATCCCCTGACCGTAGAGTGCTGCCAAAAGATGCTCAACCGTACTCACTAAGACCTTGCCCGAACCCAAAGTGGTCGCAAGCCTGGTTGAAATAATCTGTGTGTGTAACGCGGGGACTTCGGGAGAGCCCGGCAGATCCACCCTCTTAAACACGATCCCCTGACCGGGTTTCGCAGGCCTCATCTTCAAAGAAACTTCTTTCCCCGAATGAACGCCAACTCCTTTGACGACTACAGACTTCCGAACTGTCTTTTGATAGTTCATAACACTCCTCAGCATTTACATGAATATAAAGCAAGAGTCGTGCCGGTTTGGGTGATCTTTCATATTTAATTCATTTCCCTTTCCCTTATCCAAGAAACCCCAATAAGTTCGAGCAGTAACAAAATATACCGTGCGCGTCAACCCCGAGTTATCCTATGCCAAAGAACAGGCATTTTATTGGCGCTAGCATGAAACTGTGTGATTCAGGAAACAAACTAATTAAAATCGTGTGGAATAAAACACAAACCCAGGTGGTCATAGGACATTTTAGCGGCCACACGTCCACGGGGAGTGCGCTGGATAAAACCCTCTTGGAGCAGATAGGGTTCGTAAACATCTTCTAATGTATCCCTTTCTTCCCCAGTGGCAGAAGAAAGTGTCTCAATCCCCACCGGCCCTCCTTCGAATTTCTCAATAAGGGTCAATAAGAATTTTCGGTCCATGGCATCTAAGCCCCTCTCATCGACTTCAAATAAGTGCAACGCAGCTCTGGCGATTTCTTGAGTAATTTTTGGAGACTGACTCACGACTTGCGCATAATCTCGCACTCGTTTCAAAAGTCGATTGGCAATTCGGGGAGTTCCCCTGGAACGTTTAGCCATTTCCTGAGCGGCCTGAGCGTCCATCTCGATCTCTAGCACTTTTGCCGATCGCTCAAGGATCACTTCTAATTCTCCGACTGGATAGAAATCAAGTCTCAGCTGCACTCCAAATCGATCTCTCAAAGGATTCGTCAGTAAACCAGTCCTCGTAGTTGCTCCTACCAAAGTAAAGGGGGGCAAATCAATTCTCAAAGTTCGCGCAGCGGGACCCTGGCCCAAAATCAGATCTAACTTGAAATCCTCCATTGCCCCGTAGAGAACTTCCTCTATCGTTTTTTGTAAGCGGTGAATCTCGTCAATAAACAAAACATCTCCCGGCTGCAAATTGGTCAAAACGGCCGCTAAATCCCCCTTTTTTTCTACATTTGGTCCTGTCACTATATGAATCTGCGATCCCATTTCATTAGCAATAATATGGGCAAGCGTGGTTTTTCCTAATCCGGGAGGACCAGCTAAAAGCACATGGTCCAAAGCATCGCCCCTCTGTTTTGCCGCCTTTAGAAAGAGAGAAAGTTTTTCTTTGATTTTGCCCTGACCCACATAATTTTCTAAATTTTGTGGACGGAGATTTTTTTCCTTTATGATGGAAAGCGGAGTATCGGAAACCAGGTCTTTGCCACTGACTAATCTCTCAGATTCCATTTGCTCCATTTTCGAGTCTCCCTTCGGTGTCAAAAACTACGCCAACTGGCTCAATGCCTTGCGAATCATGTTTTCTAATACAATCGGAGTTTTTTCTTGGGGAAGCAACCGGTTCAAAACCGCGACCACATCCTGTTCACGATATCCCAACCCAACCAAAGCCTCTTTTGCATCTCTAAAATGTGTAAGAGCTAACTCTGGAAACCGTGGATTTGTTTTCTGAAGATGAGCAGAGGAAGATCCTTTTTCTTGTGTCTGAAAAATGGCCTGAAAAATGTCGGCTTTTTTCCGAATAGAATCCGAAAGCTCAACCACCAATCTTTCAGCCGTTTTCTTTCCAATCCCAGGCACACTTTGGAGGAGTTCTTGATTTTTATCTAAAAGTGCCTGAACCAAAGACTGAGGCTCGACTTTAGATAAAATACTCATGGCTCCTTTTGGTCCAATCCCATTGACCGTAAGCAGGGTGTTAAAAAGTTCTTTCTCCATGTTTGTTCGAAACCCATAAAGGTCCAAAGCATCTTCACGAACATGAGTATAAATAAAAAACCCGATTTTATTATTTTCAGTCGACAACAACCGATAGGCTTCACTCTGTGGCAATGTAACTGTGTACCCCACCCCTGAGCCTTCCCCTTCTCCCACAAAAATGAGAGCTCTCCCCTCTTTGTGTTCGAGAACCGAACCCCTCAAATAACCGATCATACAAAATCACCCCTTCATAGACTTGTTTGCCGCAAAGTCCACTGTTTGGGCAAGCGATAAGCGTGACTGATGGCTAAAGAAAGTGCGTCAGATGCGTCATGAGTCAGAAAGTCTTGTCGCCCCAAAATGATCTGCAACATTTTGGCAATCTGAGTTTTATCTGCTCGACCAAACCCGACCAGGGACGACTTGACCTCTGTGGGGCTATATTCAACAATTTCTAAGGAATGCATAGCGCCAGTCAAGACAGCAGCACCTCGCGCATGCCCAAGCTTTAGAGCGGAAAGTGCATTTTTTGCAAAAAAGATTTTCTCAACGACCATGATCTGGGGCTTGTATTTTAAAATAATTTCGTTCAGTCCCTGATAAATAAGAAGAAGCCTTTTTTCTAACGGCAAAAGCTCTTTCGCATGAATGCCCGCAACCTTGAGCACACCATGTGTGACGAGCCTGACTTTACCACCCTCAACGTCAACACAACCATAACCTGTCAGACGAGAGCCCGGATCTACTCCCAATATCCTCATACGGACATGATAGGTCTGTCGTAAACTCGATAGACCTTGGTTTTTTCTCCTCCCATATGCTGGATGGCTTTATTCATCGGAATATTATCTTCGAGAATCCAAGACGCCTCACCCACTGGATAACCATTATCTGGACCCCGTTTCAAAAATTCGACATAGAGGAGAGGACCAATTCCGTAGGCTCTGTAATCTTTCTTGATTCCCAATGTCAGAATTCTACAACGGTTAATCGTTTTTTTCTTACCCGGCCCCTTCGTGTGCCAAAGAAGTTTCAAAAGCCCACTGGGGAAAAGTTTTCCGTTCTTTATTTTTTTGATCGCCTGATTAACATCTGGCAAAGTGAGAGCGAACCCAGCCGGAACACCCTTCACCATTGCAATGAGAAGTAACTCAGGGTCCACAATGGGTTTCATGTCTTTGGCCATATGACGAAACTCGTCGGGAGTCATCGGAACAAATCCCCAGTTCTCTTCCCAAGCGTCATTATAGATGCCCAAAATGAGCTCGACTTCAGCCTCAAAGTTTTTCATGTCAATTGTTCGAAATGTCACTGACCCTGTCTGTCTGAGTTTCTCAGACTGAGCCATGAGTTTTTCTGAAAACTTTACTTTTCTGCTATCAATATCGTAGGCAATCAAGTCCTTGGATTTTGTCAAACCCCATGTTTCAACTAGTTTTGCATAATAAGGGGGATTGTAAGTGTTCATGACCGTAGGTGAGTCTTCGAACCCTTCGACCAAAAGCCCACACTCATGATTTGTGCTGGGATTCATCGGGCCCCGAATGAGGGTCATGCCTTTTGATTTTGCCCAGTTTTCTACTTCCTGAAACAAGAGATTGGCTAGATTTTGATCGTCTATGGATTCGAAAAAACCAAAAAAAGCCGTTTTTTCTTTGTGAAACTCGTTGTGATTTTCGTCGATAATCCCAGCAATTCTTCCCACGCATCTTCCAGCTTCATTGTAGGCAATGACCGGATGCATGAGTGCATGTTGGAAGAAGGGGTTTTTTTTAACATTCAAAAGATCCTTCACCGCGATTTTGAGAGGTGGAACCCAGTGTGGGTTTTTCGAATAAATAGTCCACGGGAGGTTAATAAAATTTTTCCAGTCTTTTTCTGATTCAACTCGTTTAAGCTGATACACTTTGTTCCTTTTCTCTTAGAGGCGATGACTTCTCGGCTCCAAAATGTGTTCTCGCTAAAAATGCTAGCTTTTGTTGACGATCGTAATCTCCTAAAATTCTAAACTCTTTCCCTAGATCTTCTAAAACTTCTAGAACATAGTCAAGATCTTCGTCCGTGTGGGAGGCCATATAGCTTGTTCGAATCAGCGCACATCCGTCAGGGACTGCAGGCTTTACAACCGGAGTCGCAAAAACGCCCTTTTCATAAAGTTTCTGAGTAAAAGCAAAAGCAGTCATGTCATCCCCAATCAAAAGAGGAATGACGGGCGTCTGACTGTTGAGAGTATTATAGCCCATCTCAATCAGACCTTTTTGCATTTTCCGGGCATTTTTCCAGAGATTCTCAAGATGTTCGGGTTCCTCTTGAACGATTTTCAAACACTCTAGAACCGTAGCCACAGCGGCTGGCGGCATCGCCGCACTAAAAATGAAGGGCCTAGCTTTGTGTTTAATGTAGTGGATGGCTTCTTCTTTCCCCGCAACAAAACCACCAATGGAGGCAAAGGACTTAGAAAAAGTTCCCATCACCAAATCGGCTGCGTCTGGCATATTGAAATGAAAGGCTGTGCCCTGTCCTTTCGGACCCAAAACGCCCAAAGAATGCGCATCATCCACATAGAAACGGCAGTTATAGCGTTTTGCTAGCTCAGCTGCTTTAGGTAAGTTCAAAATATCCCCAGACATCGAAAAGACCCCATCTGCTACGATGAGAGCTCCGTCATACTGGTCCCGGGTTTTGAGAAGGACTCTCTCTAGATCGGCCATGTCGTTGTGTTTAAATTTGATCGTATCCCCCAACGCCACCTGAGTGCCTTCGATTATGGACGCGTGGTTCTCACGATCGCTGTACATGACGTCTGATCGCCCCACTAGACAAGAAAGTGCTCCCTGATTAGCTAGAAATCCTGTGCTAAAAACCAGGCAACTCTCTTTTCCAAGATATGCGGCCAAACGCTCTTCCAACATTTCATGAAGAACTAAGTTTCCATTGAGAAAGCGAGAGCCTGTACAACCCGTCCCATAGAGATCAATGGCCCTTTTTGCTGCAGC
>JAHFAB010000175.1 GCA_023250795.1 Bacteriovoracaceae bacterium | reverse complement strand
GAAAAAGATCTTCTGATCCAGTGAGCTCTACTTCTGAGAGAAAATGGTGTGTAATAGATTTTGCTTTTTTCCCGATGATTCCTTTGCATTCTTTGAGTGGAAGAAGGAGATTTTCTTCTGCAGTGAGCGAATCAAAGAGCGCATTTTTTTGAAAAAGCATGCTTAGATTTCCGCTTTTCACAGTGACAGTGCCTTCATCTGGTGCGGTGAGCCCTGCTATGATTCTGAGCAAAAGACTTTTCCCGCTTCCGGAGGGACCCATCATCACCATAGATTGATTTTTTTGAATTTCAAGTGAAATATCTCTGAAAATCCACTGAGCATCTAATTCGTTTGGTGGTTCTGAAAATTTCTTCCCCACGGCATGGATTTTTATTTCAGGAGTGTGCACTTCTATCTCCTTTATTAAATCTCAAGCCATGGCATGAGCACATCTTGGATGAGGATTTTTTTATTCAAGGGAGTTTGTAGTTCTTGTCTGGCTCTAAAAATCCGATCTGCATTCTTTAGCCAGAAGGCTCTCGCATTCGCCTTCGAACCCAATTTCGAAGTGACTGCTTGAGCATGTGCCGTGAGTGCCTTCTGACCATCGGTATTTTTCCAGAAATAGTTGTTATCGTGTGTTTCGGCTGTGAGCGTCCATTGGATCAAATCCTCAAGCACTTGCTCTAACTGATCGATCAATAACTCAAAATTTTTAGTCTCGAGTGCGGCCCATTCGAGTAACGGTCCTAGCTCGGTTTGAGGTTTTTCGAAAAAATGAAAAAGGTTCTCTCTCTGCTCCCAGGTTTTATCAGAAGCGAGCTTTAGGGCCTTAGACCAGCTTCCCTGAGCTAACGTGGAGCAAAGTATTTTTCGCTCTGGAGGGATATTTTCTTGCTCTAGGAGATCTAGAAGGAGTTCCGGTGGAAAGGGTTTGAATTTCAAAACCTGACATCGTGATACTAAGGTGGGAAGCAAGAGGGTCACATCTGCCGTGGTGAGAAAAAAAACCCATCCAGGTGGGGGTTCTTCTAAGATTTTCAAAAGAGAGTTGGCAGCTTGTGGAGTCATTCTTTCAGCTGGATGAATCAGTGTGATTTTATAACTTCCACTATAGGCTCCAAATCCGAGAGCGTTTTTGAGGGGCCTCAATTGATCGATTTTGAGAGAGCCAGTCGACTCTAAATCTTCATCAGAAACTTTGATTTCTGTAAAATCTAACCACTGCCCTTTGAGTGCACGGAGACAGTTTGGGCATTTCAGACAGGGAGTCTGTGATTTGTTTTCACATAAAAGCCACTGCGCCAGGTAGTGCGCAATAGAGTCTAATCCAGTTCCCATGGGCCCAGAGAAAAGAGTGACAGGAGGGACTTTGTTTTGGAGGAGGCATTGCTCCATCCAGGGCTTTAGAACTGCAGAGTGGTGCTTGAGAACAGTTTCTGGAAGTGGGAGATGGAGGTGAGGGGAGGATTTTTTTTCAGAGCTTTTAGCACTCATTTTAGAACTTCCTTTTTTTAAACTTATTTTGAATATGCATGAGGAGTTTCTCCGCCAGTTCCTCTGGCGTGCCACTTCTCGCTTTGAGACTGATCCACCGTTTGGGGGATTCGCGCATCGCTTTTAGAAAACCTTGCCTGACTTTGCGTTGGAACTTCAAGCCTTCTTTTTCAAATCGAGTTTGAACTTGCGCATTTTTCAAACCCAGTGCTGGATCAATGTCTAGAAACACGGTGAGATCGGGGGTGAGACCTTGGGTTGCGATTTGATTTAAAACCCCGACTGTTTTCCAGGGTAGGCCTCGGGCATATCCTTGATAAGCTAGAGAGGAATCTGAGAATCGATCACAAAGGACAGTGTGTCCTTTCGAAAGTGCAGGGAGAATGACTCGGTGCAAGTGTTCTGCGCGAGAAGCTTCGTAGAGAAAAAGTTCAGTCCAGGGGTGCATGGCTTCATCTAAAATGAGGCTTCTGATTTTTTCTGCCACGGCACTTCCCCCAGGTTCACGGGTGAGGATGATTTTTTGGGCGCTCAGCCGATCAAGCTTTTTAGCAAACGCGCGAATCAGAGTAGATTTTCCAGCGCCTTCTGTGCCTTCGAAAGTAATAAAAAGTGCCATTTCACTCTTTATGTCGAAACCCAGGGCTTACGTCAAGTTAGAGTGGATTGCCAGGTTGAGGAGCGTCGGGAGGTGGCTGCTCGTCACGGTTGTCTGGTCGATTTTCTGGCTCAGGAGGAGGGGGATTGTTAGATTCTTGTTGCATTAAGTCGCGGGCTCGCTCTTCGTCACGTGGATCTGGTCTAGGGTCTGGCCTGGGGGGTTCAGGTGGTGGTGCGACAGCTTTAGGAGGAGTGTGGTGCTGCGGGATGTTAGCCTTGGGAGGCAGATGAATAGGTGCGGGCATGGGCTTAGGATGAGCTATTGTTTGAGGAGGTGGGGGATTTTCGTGCAAAGTGTTTTTTCCGCCAGGTCGGGACATGGATTTTTGTTGAATACTGGCCTCAGGAGCAGTGTTTGGTTTTAGATTTTTGTCGATTTTATTTAAAACAATAAAAGCAAATAGCGCCAAAATTAAAATGAGTATCAAAATCGCTCTTCTTTGATTGAGCGGGAGTTTTTTAAAAAAGGCGAGTCCACTTTGTTCTTCAGAGTCAGGTGCAAGAATTTTTAGGCCTGATTTTTTTTCGCGCACTGCCTGGAGTGTCTCGAAAAGGCTGAGCGCTGGGTCTTTTGAGGGGTCTAGTAAGACACGTGAGCCATCGGCGGCCTTCCCAATGTCACTGGGGCGATCTGGGGCGTGAAAATCTGCGCTTTGGGTGAGTTCGAGTTCCCTCTGGGCTTTTCTTTTTTTGTTAGCCTCATCTTGCGCTTGTTGGTGGGCTTTGAAAGAGAGAACGAGTTCTTGGGCTTCCATCCATTCGCCTTTGGTCTCAGTAGAAGTGACTTTATGAAAAGGTTGGATATCCCCGTCTTCCAAAAGCGTTTGGATTTGTTGAACAGTGTACGGCCCTGCAGTGTTCGATCCGATCTTTAGATACCACTCGGAAGAGGAGGTGAGGTGCATGTTGGGTTTTATTGTATCTTGAATTGAGAAACAGTTGGAAAAAAAATTGTAACCAGTCAGAGATGAAAGAGGGTAGGGGTTTTAAAAAAGAGGGATACAGTCTTCGTGGGTACTCATCCTTGAGGTCATCGCGTAGCATCCTGCTACGCTCTTTTAACGAGACTGTATCCCTCTTTTTTAAAACCCCTACCCTCTTTCATCTCTGACTGGTTACAAAAAAACCCCTCACTCCGTCAATGGAAGTGAGGGGTTTTTTTGTTTTAAAATCAGGCTTTTAGCGCTGATTTATGATTTAACCAGTTCCTATTACAGGATCTTAGCAGTGAACCAGAAGGCTACAGTTGTAGTATCTGCGGCAATTCGGTTTCCTGTTTTGATGCTGAGAAAAGGCGAGAAGTTAATCGAAGGTGTAATATCCCAGTCGAGGCCTGGCTCAAGATCCGTTCCATCGCTTTGGAAAGAAAGCAGACCGTTGTCTCGTGTATGAGAAGCGTTCATATCATAGCCTAGGGTGGCAGAGATGTTGGCTCCGAGTTTATAGGATATGTTTGGGTAGGCTTCTACAACGAAGTCTTTTTGAGTGACATCCCCTGCTTTTGTTTGAGCAGGACCTGAGAAAGCGTTGGCTTGAAGAATTGAAAGAACACCTAATGTAACACGCGTGTTTGGAACTTCATAGGTTGTGTTTTGTTTCGAGGTCACTGACAACCAGCGGTTAGCACTCTGTGATTTTGAGGTAACTCCTGGAGCTAATCGAAGGTCTGCATAGACATTGAAATTTCCAGAATTAATCAACTTTCCATTTTCTAATTTTACATAAGGGTCTTTCATGGTGAAAGTGTGACTTTGGACTGGGTCTAACGTAAAATTGGCAACTACACCAGCAGCTACATCGTCAGTGAGTTTGTACTTCGCACCTAACCAATTTGTTAAAGCCAGAAGATCTCCCTTCGATCCACGACCTACGTCTTGGTTGGGCTGATAACTGGAAAGAGGATCTGAGATGGCAGCTCCGGTAAACAGGTTTACGTACGATACCTTAATCTTATCCATCAACGATGGAGCCGCTGCCTGAGGACTTGTAGTCGAAGTTTGGGTTTCAGCTAAAATGCTGGGAGCCCAAAGCGCCACAAGAGCCAGGACAGTGATTCCGCCTCTGATTTGTTTGCTCTGATTCATTTTTCATTCTCCTTAGTAAAAAGGGTCTTTTCACGAACCCTTGTGGTCGCCCTCGTGGCTTTGATTGTTTTGTTGAACCTCCACTGTCCAACGGATTCTCTGATCGAGCGTATCTATAGCAAGATGTCTGCCATCACGCAAGGCGCAGCATGAAATAAATGACTCAAGAATTTAGAGTTTTTTGTGTAGAGTTACCTATTGAATCAATTGGAGAATTTAAAAATAATAATTGATTATTTAAGTCATCTTTATGTTGTATGACTTGAAAGACCGAGGAGTGCACTTTGAGACTGGTGGTGAAGTAGCACTCCTCAAAGTCCGAACTGGCTCTCTCTGAAGAGTTGTTCAAAATCCTCTAATAGTTCTGGCAAATATTTGCGAACTAATTTTTCTGTTAATTTGTAGACTCCGGGCAATCTCAAGAGATTCTTGATGTCAGTGATATCACGTTCACGCCCTACTTCCAGTTTGTAGATGATGAGATATGCGGGTTGAACGACCTTAACAGGTAATCTGATGTGAGGACTTATTTGAGCTTTAGAAACCGCTTCTGAATTCCACGGAAAATCATCTGCAAGTAGAAAGTCCACGTCTACTCCGTTGATAGGAACGGAGTAGACCAAAGCTCCCATATGTCCATTCGGAAAAATTTTTTTCAATTGTGGCAAAGACAGAGATATTAATGCAAAATCTAAATCCATTGTAGAGCGAGAAGGGACGTGGCATTGCACAGCCAAATCCCCAACCAATGCGTAGCTATTTCTGGGCATTTTTTTTCGGATGATTTGCAGAGCAGAAATAAAGGATGTACT
>JAHFAB010000174.1 GCA_023250795.1 Bacteriovoracaceae bacterium | reverse complement strand
CTGGGAGTTCCCCTAAAGATTTGAGTGCGGAACAGCGGATGACGTCAGAGTAGCTTGTTTTAGAAAGTTGAGAGAGCAGAAATTTTTCCGTATTTTCAGCGTCTTTTGGATCTGGCATTCCCAGAGTTTTACGAGCGGATGCCCAAGAGTGAATCGCTTGAGCTTCTACAAAATAGCTTGCGTCTTTTTCAGCAAACTTTTTGAGTGCTTCTGAAGCTTCTGGACTTTTGTATTTGCCCAAGGCAGTGACAACACCTCGTCTTGCTTTGGGGTGAGAGAGGCTGAGTCCCTCGATGAGGCGGTCTCTTGATGAGTCCGATCTCAAGTTACCTAAAACAGTCGCGATTTCTACCTGAACTCCCCAAAAGGAGTCATTCAGTAACGCTTTACCGAGTTCTTCTGTGATTGCAGTATCTGCTATTTTCTGGAGTTCTTGAGCGGCCTCAATCCTGCCCATGCAATCTTTATCATGATGGAGTTGATAAAGTAAAAGTTCTTTGGGTCTTGGAAACTTCAGTGCTTTAGGAATCGTGTAGCCTGGATCTAGCCTGATCATGAGGGGTTTTGACTGGCAGGGGATAAAAACTCGATCTCTAGCTTCTGAAATCAGTAGAGAGTGAGTGGTGGTTTGATTTTTTTCTGTAGTGATTTCTATTTTGAGATTCAAACTAAAGAGATGAGTGATAAAACCGTCTTTTACTAATTCTGGTTTTCCTTCTGTCTGTTTTTGTTCAATGACGAGTTCAACTGATTTTTTATCTTCGTGGAACTGATAGGAAACCTCAAGCTCTGGATATCCTGCGCCAAAAACCCACTGATCAAAAAAGAGACGCATGTTTTTCCCAGTAGCATCTTCTATAGCACGGATAAGATCGAGGGTCTCCACACTTTGCCCTCTGTGTCGGGTGACGTAGAGCTGGATGGTTTTCCAAAACTGGTTTTCACCCAACTGCGCGCGCAGTAAGTTTAAGACCAATCCCCCCTTGTTATAAAGGTGGCGGTCAAAGAGGTCGATTGGATCGATGTAGGTGTTGCAGACAATCGGTCTTCGATAAGATTTTGAATCTTCATTCTGATATTCTTGGAAATCGCAGTAAGAATAATAGTTCGCTTCTTCTAAAGCTGTTTCACGGGAGCCATAATCTTTGAGATTCGATTCGATCCAAACTTTTTCCATAAAAGTGGCAAAACCTTCGTTGAGCCATCCGTGGGACCAATCGCGGCAAGTGAGCAAGTCCCCAAACCATTGATGAGCTAGTTCATGTGAAATGAGGGGATCGCTCGAAAAATCTAGATGTGCGCGTGCGTCGTGGAGAGTGCGATCTGTTTGAGTTGAGGCAGAGGTATTTTCCATCCCTCCAAAAATAAAATCTTGGACGGCCACTTGGCTGTATTTCTCATAGGGATAGGGAACTCCGATTTTTTCAGAAAACGCTTCAATCATTTTTGGCGTATTGCCAAAAGCTCTTTTTCCGTCTTCTTTTAACCCTGGTCCTACATAATATTGAATGGGAAGTTCCTTCGCCCCTTTATCCATCCACTCTTCGAATTCAGCAACAACCAGAGAGATCAAATAAGTCACATGGGGAGTACCGAGTTTATAATGAAAAACCGAATGTGATCCCTCATCTTTTTTTGAAACTAAAGCTCCATTGGAGACAGCGGTAAATCCTTTTGGGATTTTGGCAATTATTTCAGTCGTGGCTTTTTGATTGGGATAGTCAAAAGTGGGAATCCAATAGCGAGTGAACTCATCTTGGCCTTGCGACCATGCTTGATGACGTTTCTGTGGGTAGTCTTTGTCAGGGCCTGTAAAATAAAATCCCTTTCTGGGGTTGTGGACATGGTACTGAACTTCTAGATTGAGAATGTCACCCGATTTCGGGGATGAGCTGCCTTCAGGAAAATCAACCCAAAGGGCGTTCCCTTCAGTAGTATGGAGGGTTTTTTTCCCATCGATTTTTACTTCCTCTATAGTCAGTCCAACTTGATCGAGTCGAATGCGTTTCAAATCTGGAGAAACAATTCTGATTTTTTGTTTTGCAATGCCACAGAGTGTTTTTTCTTTGGGATCTACGCTGATTTCTAAACAGAGATGCTCTAATTTGACGGGAAGATCAGGTGCATACCGAGGCTTGCCTCCGGGTAATATAAAAGATTTATGAACAGATCTTGTTTCACACTGCCGACAAATCCAGGATTTCTCTTCACGCATTTTCCCCACGTACCATGATTAAAGGGAAGAGCAAACTGTAGATTTTAGACGGATTGTTCCTACAGAGATCTGGTTCAAGATCGATACCATATGAGTCCCGTCTCCTTTTTGTGCATAACCGTGAAAACTTACAATTTGGTTGGAAATATTTGAAATGTCTTTGATTTCCTGATGAAGAGTCGGCTCTTGCTCAATGAGGTCGGCGATAGATTGCGCTTCCAGTAGTTTTTCCTCAGCCCAGTCGATCCATTTTTCTCGTTCATTTTCACTCATGTTGTTTGTAGGCGTTGAATGTGACGCTAATTTTCTTTCTTGAGTTGGATTCTGTTGATTATTCCAAGGGCGAAGTGCAAGTTTTGCAGAATCGATGTCGCTGATAATGAGAGGTAGGTTCTCCGTACAAACTTGCGAAAGTGTGGTTTGGCAACTTCCTAGAAGAAGGAAGAGTAAAAATAAAAATCGCCGTATTTTGAGTTTCTTTGAAATCATCTAAAGAACAGATCGGCAAAAACTGCCTTTTCTTGCGTAAAGAAATTGAAATTACAATGAATTTAAAATAAATTATTTTTATCAAGTATAAGTCTGACTTTTTTAATCATGTATAAGTCTTTGAATTTAAAAAGATTTTTCTAAAGGGTTTTCAAACGCAGCCGATGAGAGTTGTGAAAGTCGGCAGGGATTGCCGGCTAGAAGAAGTAAAAAAATCCAAGGAGGAGGAAATTGATGATCGTACTAGGAGGATAGTATTATGGGTTTAAGAATAGCAACAAACGTTCAGGCTTTAGCAGCGCAACGCTTCTTGAATAACAATCATGATCTTCAAAATCGTTCATTAGAACGACTCTCTTCTGGATCGAGAATCAATCACGCGGGGGATGATGCCGCTGGACTCGCCATCAGCGAAAAATTGAAAGCTAGTATTCGCAGCATGAAGCAAGCGTCACGAAACGCGAACGATGGGATTAGCTTAGTTCAGGTGGCTGAGGGAGCTATTAACGAAATTAGTAATATCATGATTCGCATGAGAGAGCTTTCAATCCAGAGCGCTTCAGATACTATCGGCGAGCCTGAAAGACAGTTTACCGATAAAGAAGTTCAGCATCTCAAAGCAGAGGTAGATCGAATTTCAAACCTTACTGAGTTCAATGGCACGAAACTTCTTAATGGAGTTTCTGGAGATCTGGAAATACAAGTCGGTATTAATAATAATCCTAATGAAGATCGATTGGTGTTTGATGCAGGAAATCGAGTGACGACCTTGGAAGCATTAGGAATTACCGGAGTTTCTACCAAAACAAAAGCTGAAGCCCAAGAAAACATGACATTAGTTGATGGAGCCATTCAGAAATTAAGTGAAAATCGCGCTGGATTAGGTGCTCTACAGAACCGAATCATGTCCACAGTGAACAATTTGGCGATTTATCGTGAGAACTTAGAAGGTGCAAATAGCCGAATTCGCGATACAGACATGGCCGAAGAAACCAGTGAGCTAGTTAAACAAAACATTCTCACACAAACCAATATTGCAACTTTGGCTCAGTCGAACCAAACGCCACAATTGGCACTGAAGTTGTTAAGCTAGGCGGGGTTTAGCTCATATAGATGATAAGATAAAGACCCCCCTTTACAAAAGCCGTCGGGGACAGTAAACAAGCGGTAACGAATGATTCGATCAATAAAAAGGAGAGACTTCATGTCAAATGATAATCCAGCCGCTGCTGCCCCCTCAAAAGAGGCCTATTGTGTGAAATGTAAAGCAAAGCGTCCTATGAAGGATGCTCAAACAGTCACTATGAAAAATGGCAGAGACGCTCTCCAAGGGAAGTGTGAAACTTGTGGAACGGGAATGTACAAAATTCTAGGCGGCAAGAAATAAGAAGTCAGGACTTTCTCAGACTTCCTGTTTCGCATCCTGAATATCGCTATTCGATCTCTAGAAATCCATATGCGGAGAGGCTTCGCTCTTTAGAGGGCTTTGCTTTTGGCGATCATGATTGTGAGGCTTTGCGTGGGCGTTGGCACTCCATGCTTGGTTCGCGTGAACTCTGTGTTGAGATCGGCTGTAATGGCGGACATGTTTTACTAGAGTGGGCACGTAGAAATCCAAATCAGGCCTATATTGGAATCGATTGGAAATTTAAACAGATTTTCTTAGCCGCAGAAAAGGCAAAAAAACGAGGCTTAAAAAACACTGTTTTTTTGAGGTCCCGTGCTGAGCGGATTTCTTATATTTTTGCCCCACAAGAGATACATCAGCTGAAGCTTTATTTTCCTGATCCATGGGAGAGACCATCGCAGAGGAAACATCGCTTTGTCACACGTGAACGGCTTTTAGAAATCGCGCCACTTGTAGTTTCTGGTGGGACTTTTGAAATAAAAACGGATCACGCAGATTATTTTTCGTGGATATCCAAAGCAGTCGCACAAGTGAGTTCAGAGTGGCGGGTGTTAGAGCGGTCTTCTGATTTGCATCAAGGTTGTTTGAAGCCAAATGAGCTTGAAATCCCAGAAGTCACACTTTTTGAGAAGATTTTTATCAGAAAAGGGCTGCCTATTTTTAGGTTGTTGTTAGAAAAGGTTTAGTGCTTCTATCAAGAGAAATTAGTCTCTCAGGATTTTAATTTCTTGAGTGTAGGGTGCTCCATGGTCATATGAAAATTCGATTTTAATGAGATTTGTTCCTGAGGCTAGGGGAATAAAATCAGTCTGAAATTTTCTTGAATTTTCTTCAGTAAAAATGGTGGCTGTAAACTTATTGTTTGTGTTTATGATTTCCGTTTTTGTGAGTTTGAGGTTTCTATTACTCTCAAATCCACAGAGAGGTCCGAGTAGACGAATTTTATCTGTTTG
>JAHFAB010000173.1 GCA_023250795.1 Bacteriovoracaceae bacterium | reverse complement strand
AATAGCGGCCTTGATCCCTTTGGCCTGGTAGTGCCCCCAGTGGTCAGAGGCTTGGATCTGGTCTATCATGGCTTCGTTCGAGTGGTGGCCAGAGAGAAGTGAACTTAAGGCGGCAAAAACAGCAAGAAATGCAGAGCTCAGGGCTGCTCGCGAGATCCAGTTGCTTTGGGCGTGTCCGCTCGAATGCATCGCTTCATGCTGGATGTGTTCCTGTATCTGTTCTGTGGGCGATTCGGCTTCTTCCATAAGAAAGTGTTTACAATATTTAAAATTGTTTTAAAAGAGTTTCTTAAATATGAAACTTCTCTCTTGGAATGTGAACGGAATACGTGCTGCTGAAAAGAACGGGTTTTTAGATGTGTTGAAGTCTGAAGACGCTGACCTTGTTTGCCTCCAGGAGATCAAAGCGTTCCCAGCACAGCTCAGTGCTTCGCTGCGTTGTACGCCTGGATTTCGAAGCACGAGCCGAAACGAGTGCAGTATGGAATCGGTGCGCCAGAGATCGACCGTGAGGGCCGCGTTTTAGTTGCAGAGTTTAAAAACTTTGTTTTGATCAACGCCTATTTTCCCAATAGTCAGAGGGATCATGCACGGCTGGGGTATAAGCTTTCATTTTGTCGGAAATTTTTCAAATTTTGCGAGTCGCTCAAAGCGGATGGAAAAAACCTCGTGATCTGTGGGGACTTTAATATTGCACACAAGGAAATCGATTTAAAAAATCCCAAGTCTAATATGGATAATGCGGGCTTCTTGCCAGAGGAGCGTGCGTGGCTCGATGAGTTTACTGGAGAAGGTGGAAACCATATTGATACCTTCCGCCATTTTGTGAAAGACCCCGGACATTACTCCTGGTGGAGCTACCGTCCTGGGGTGCGAGAAAAAAACATAGGATGGCGTTTGGATTATTTCTTTGTCAATGAAGCCATGGAAAAACGTCTGAAATCTGCTGAGATCTACCCCCATATTTCAGGGTCTGATCATTGCCCAGTGGGTCTGTGTTTGGGGTAACTCATTTTTCAATTGTAGTGTACATAAGTCGCGTGTGAATTTAGGTGGTAAATACTTGATTAACATTGAACTACTTTTTATAAATTTCTTTTCGATGTCCAATTTTTACTATAGAAACCAATAAAATAGAGTCTTGAATAGCATAAATCATTCGATAATCTCCAGAGCGAATTCGGTAGAGTGTCTGAGCTCCTACAAGTTTTTCTACTCCATGTGGACGAGGATTTGTAGCTAGAGAATCAATTTTTGGAGCCAATTGCCTTTGAACAGATTTTGAGAGTTTTCTAAGCTGTTTTTCTGCCGCTGGTGCAAATTCTATACGATAGCTCATAAAGTCAGAGTTTTAGCCCAGCCTTAAGTTTTTTCCATGAGGTTGTCCCAGTCTTTTTGGCTTCTTCTAAAGCCTTGATCCCATCCTCCAAATCAACTTTCTCCTCTAAAAGCTCAAGGACACGTAGATCCTCAATCGGAACAAGAGCCAGTAGATCTTTAGATTGTCGAGTAATTACACATCGCTCTTTTCCATAAGCAACCAGATTTAAGATCTCTGAAAATTGTTCTCTCGCTTTTGCGGCAGCCCATTTGGTCATTTTTTACCTACTCTACCCTTATTTTTTATAATTTGTACAAATATACAAATATGTACTAATTGTACATTATCAAGCAGATCCAGTCCAGAACTATTTTTTTAACAGGCCAACTAGTTAAGACATAAAGTTTGGAGTGCGTCCGTGGTGACTTGAGGTCTTCGGCTATTTTATCTGCGGCAAAAAATCCCTCATTTTCTCTCTCCCAAATATTTTCACAGCCGCGTAGGCGTTGTGTGTGCGACACAGACAGCGCAGGTTCTCTGGAGAACTAGATCCCCCAAGCGCAACTGGTTGTCGATGATCGATCTCGAGCGCCCAGCGACTCGTGCATCTCAAGCCTGTTTTCTCGTCCACATGTTCACACTGCCACTCGGCGTGCTGTAAAGTGCCGCGTCTGTTTTTAGCGGTGACGAAGTGGGGGGTCTACAGAAGAGGTGGAGAACCGCGGGGGTGGGTTCTCCAGCGGACTAGAGGAGTTTTGCACTGCAAGATTCTCCGGAGAACTTGCCGTTTCATCCTTCTCCTCTTTTTTATTTGCTTGTTTCTTTACCTGTTCCCGTGCTCGCTTCTGTTCTTGTCTCTGTGGATCTATTTTCTCGAGCATAAACTCAGTCGACATCAAAAAGATTTCCGCATAACTGAGGTTAGGGTTCTTATGCGCCGAAAGCTCTCTCAGTCTTTGGATATTCTGCATTAATTTTTCTTCAGCAACTAGTTTGAGTTCAGTTTTGTCCGGCGTGAGAACGCGCGCTTTCTCAGTTCCTAAGATTTTATCTTCCAGTACCGGAGAAAGACTGACAAAGATTTTTTCGCACTCTGTCTTGGATTTGTTCTCAATCTGGAGAAGAAGATCTTTTTTCGTTTCGAGCGAAATTTGTTCTTCTTTATTATCTCTTCTCTTCTTTTTCTCATGCTGAAGATAACTCTGGAGACTCGCCACCGTGGTCAAAGAAACTTTACCCTCGTTCAGTGCTGCCTCCGTCTCCGGAACGTCCTTTAAAAATTCCATCGCCCGGATGCGGCGACTCGCAGCACCACCACTGTAGCCTAGGTGTTTGACAGCAAATTCAAAAAGAGAGGAGTAAGAATACTCCGCATAAATCATTTTTTGTTGAATAGATCGCAAACACCACAAAATCTCGCTCGTTGTTTCACGTTCTCTTAAGACAAGCGCTTTGGTGTGAGAGACGAGTTCAGCGCTCCCCAATTGTTTTAAATTTTTCATATTATTTCTCCATTTCTTATGGAGCTGTATAGCACGGGAAAAACGCCCCCTTTTATACGTACGAGGATTGGATTTTAGGGCGTTTCTAAAAGAAGTTCTTGGGCAAGGTCGACGTGAAGTTTTGGTTGAAGCAGCGGTCTCTCTTGGATGTGATCAGGCCATTTATACGTGGGTCAGGGCCATGGGAGCTGATTGACAAAATTTTGTGTCAACAAAAATAAACCTGAGTAAAATACTTTTTTTGAGTAGAAGTTTTCCCAGCTGCAGAAAAGCAAATTACCCCAGATCCAAAACCTGTTTTATCAACAAATCGATCTGACTCATCTCAGAATCACTGACTTTTCCAATGCTTTTTTTTAACCTGTACTGGACGTCTAGAGCTCTCAGTTGATCAACCAACACAAATCCTATTTTTTTGTTTAAAAAATTTTTTACAATTTTAAAACGTAATACATTTTCTTCTTGTGGCTGCGAAGTAATGGGCAAAACAACCACAGTAGAGTGCCCCACTTCGTTTAAAAAATCCGATTGTACAATAAGCACGGGTCTTTGCTTGCCAACCTCAACGCCTTTTTTAGTGTCGAGCGAAGCGATCCAAATCTCTCCTTTTTTTATCAATCGTCACCCAACCCATCCTGAAGTGCTTCATCCCATTCTCCCGCATTTTTTAAACTTTCTTTTCTCACCGCTAAGGATGCTTCTTTCATTTTTCTGGCCAAAAGCTCTCTTGATTTTAGATCTACCCAAAGCCTAAGTCCCTCTTCTAACGCTCGGTTTCTGGGGATTTTAAAAAGTTTTACTAGCTGATCCGTTTGACTCAGTAAGGAATCATCTAATTTTGCACTCAATGCTCGTTTAGACATTTGACCACCTCTCTGAATAGTATATACTATTGGTAATACCAATACAATACCCCTTTCCCCGCTTCTGTAAAACGGGGGAATAAACTCTTCTGATTGGTAAAAAAATCAGAACTATACTTACAATCTTACGCAATTATTTATGTCGCCGAGTTTAGTTCTCCAGAGAACCTGCGCTACTTCTTCTGCGGTTTCTTCCGCTCCTTGAGCAAGACCGTTTTTTTTACAGCGGTATTTTCTTTTCTCGCTTCAGCCAAGAGTTCTTCGATGGCGCGGAGTTCATCTTCGAGTTCCCATTTGGCAAGTAGGGTAAACGAAAGCTCTTCGTGGGTGTCGGGTTGTTTCATAGTTTCGTGCACTTTGAGTTTATGCCTGAGTCCCAGCGAGCGTTGGATGAGCTCGATTTTTTCTACTTTGTCCATCTAAACTACTTCCTTGCCGGGGCGATCTACTTTGCGGCTTGTCTTAAGACGTAAAGTAAAATACCTCCATGACGGAAGTATTCTAATTCGTTCGGTGTGTCAATCCGGCAAACGGTTTTGAAGGACTTTGTCCGGCCATCAGCCCCTGTCACTTTGACATCCACAGATTTTCCTGGAGCTACATCCGCTATCTTATCAATATCAAAGGTTTCTTGCCCCGTCAGTCCAAGGGATGTCGCTGTTTCGCCCGCGCAGAATTGCAGAGGCAAAATGCCCATTCCCACTAGATTGGAGCGGTGAATTCGCTCAAAGCTCTCTGCGATCACGGCTTTCACCCCTAAAAGTTTCGGACCTTTGGCGGCCCAATCGCGCGAGGAGCCTGTGCCGTATTCTTTTCCGGCAATGACCATGAGGGGTGTTCCCTCCGACTGGTACTGCACCGAGGCTTCGAAAATCGACATCTGTTTTCCGTCGGGCAGGTGCTTTGTCACTCCCCCTTCTACACCGGGGACTAAGAGGTTTTTCAATCTCACGTTGGCAAATGTTCCTCTCACCATCACTTCGTGGTTTCCGCGGCGAGCTCCGTAGGAGTTGAAGTCTTTTGAATCCACTCCCAACCCCAAAAGGTATTTCCCCGCTGGTGTGGCTTTGCTGAATGACCCAGCCGGAGAGATATGATCGGTCGTCACAGAGTCTCCAAGCAATGCCAGCACTCTCGCTTTTTTGATATCCGTGAGAGGCGCAGGTGCTTTTTGCATGTCCTGAAAAAATGGGGGTTCTTTTATGTAGGTAGATTTTGGATCCCACTGGTAGAGTACTCCCTTTGGCACTTGGAGTGAGTTCCAGTTTTTATCTCCTTGGAAAACTTCTGCATAGCTTTTCTTAAACTGTCCAGATGTAACAAACTGCTTGACCTTGGCAGCCACTTCTTCTTGCGTTGGCCAGATGTCTTTGAGGAAAACGGGCT
>JAHFAB010000172.1 GCA_023250795.1 Bacteriovoracaceae bacterium | reverse complement strand
CAACTGATGCCAAAATTAAGGTTTACTCATTATTAGAAATCGCCTCAGAAAAAACAGTCGCACTTCTCGACAAAGCGAGAAGCGAACCTAGAGACCTGTATGACCTTTGGTATCTCACAGTGAAAGCTAAGAGGGTCAATCTATCTGACTGTTTGCAGGCAATTCATGAAAAACTTGCACATCGAAAAAAGGAACTCACTACTGTAAAAGAAGAATTTGATAGAAAAGAGGCTCGGCTACAAAAAACATGGTTGAGTCGTCTTGGTGCTCAAATGAGTGCTGTCCCCGAGTTTGACGGCGTTTTTCGTGCTGTAAAACGTAATTTGCGCTGCTTAAGGTAAAAAAAATTGATAAAGCCAAGGCTTCATTCAAAGATTTCCATCCCCAAAATCTCTTTCATTTCATAGTATCATATGATACTATCATCGATATGACTGATTATCGTCCGCCGTACACAATTACTCCTGAAATCATGAAGGCTGTAGCTCAGATCGCGGAGCTCTTGGGAGAGTTAAAATCACTTCAGATTACAAAACCAAATCCAGTTTTAAGAAAGCAGAATTCAATCCGTACCATTCAGGGAAGCCTTGCTATCGAAGGAAACTCCTTCACTCTGCAACAAGTGAGCACGGTTTTTGACGGAAAACGTGTCCTAGGCAAGCCAAAGGAGATCCAAGAAGTAAAGAATGCGATCGAGTGTTATTCGAGGATTTCGCAACTCAATCCATATTCTTTGAAATCATTATTAGAAGCTCATCGGGTTTTGATGAGAGGACTTGTCGATAACCCCGGGAGGCTTCGGCTTGGCGCTGTTGGGATTTTAAAGGGGTCTAAGGTATCACACATCGCACCCAAAGCGATGCGTGTTCCTGCACTCATCGATCAGCTGCTCGGTTATCTCAAGAAATCAAACGAACTGGATCTTATTAAAAGCTGTGTTTTTCATTATGAGTTCGAATTCATTCATCCTTTTGAGGATGGAAATGGAAGGATCGGTCGACTTTGGCAAACGTTGATTCTTTCTCGATACAACCCTATTTTCGAATTCATCCCCGTTGAGTCTCAAATCTTCGAGAATCAGCGTGAGTACTATAAAGCTCTTGAGGCCTGCGATAAAAAGGGTGATTCGACGGAGTTTATCGGATGGATGCTTAACGTTGTATTAAAATCACTTCGTGAATTTTCATCCATCTGTCTTCCGGAAGTCGGAAATTTCGAGTCGCGGATCGAGCAAGCGCGAAAAGAATTCGGACGGAGATCGTTCATGCGTCTAGATTATATGAAGATCGTTAAGACTGTGTCTGCCCCAACGGCTTCTAGAGATTTAGCTGCTGCGGTGAAAAAGAAAATTCTCGTGAAAAGCGGCGATAAGAGAACGACGAAGTATTTGTTTGTATGAGAACTTGCTAACGGAATTGCTCATAACTAAAGTTATCAAATGAGGCAACTGTATCAGCGGTAGTAAAAAGTCCCACCTTGCCTCTAGAAAGAAAAACTGGGTCACGCACGCTGATCACAGGCTTGTTGTCAATGAGGATGTCAATTTGATTATCTTTGAAAGTAACTTTTAAACGATGCCATGTTTTAAAAGGTACCTTGTAATCCGCCTCTTTGACAACCTCTTTTTTCCCACGATTCATGCGATAAAAGATCACATTGTCTTCTACAGCATTTGCTCTTACGTAGTAATAGTTGTTCTTATCCAGATGTCTCCATACAAGACCTGCTTCTGGATCATCCTTTCCACTGACAATTTTGAAATCTACCTCTACGAAGCCATTCTTAAGTAAAAAATCATTTTTAACAAGCCAACTGTAAGTGGCGCGACCACTTTGGTTGAGTACAAAAGGTTTTGAAGGGGCAGTTTCGTCTTTCATTATTTTCCATTTTGGATTTCCCTTTGATCCGTAAAATCCAGAGCTCCAGCCTTTAAGGGGTGCTCCATCTTTTAAGTTGTCAAAACCATGTGTTTCAGCACTTGCTGCACTTGATATCCAAAAAACTAGAATAAAAAAGAAATGCTTCACTCTATTCTCCCCTCGTTATGGCCGTATTTCAGGAAGCTGAATGATAAATTCAGATCCCTGACCCACTTCACTGTTTAGAGTGATCTCTCCACCGTGAGTCTTAATAATCCAAGATGTAATCGCTAGCCCCAGACCTGCCCCAGCTGTGGGCCGAGATCGACTATCATCAACTCTATAAAAACGATCAAATATTTTAGAATGATGTTTTGCTTCGATACCTGGGCCTGTGTCTTTTATTCCAATGAAAATTTTATGGTCTTGAGATTTGGCCCAAACTAGGATGGAGCTTCCTTCAGGGCTGTATTTAACTGCATTATCAATTAAATTCATAATCGCTTGCCTAAAAAAAGCTATGTCTACTTTAATAGCAAGTTCTCCTGGGATTTCAAGTTTTAAGAACTGTTTTCTGTCTTCAGCTAAAATACCGATGATCCCAACGACATCGTCAATGACCGTCTTAAGTCGTGTTGGTTTCATTTTAAAAGCCAGTGCACCGCTATCTGCTCTTGATAAAAGTAGAAGATTTTCACACAGATTTTGAAGTCTGGCCGACTCCTCAAGGATATTGGCGATGGTGTCTTGATAGCTTTGAGCTGTTTGAGACTTTCTTAATGCCACCTCACCCAGAGCCCGAATCGCAGAAAGAGGAGTTCTCAATTCATGAGAAGCATCTGAAGTAAATCGGCGCATTTGTTGAAATGATGCTTCTAAACGCTCAAAAGTTTTATTAAAAGTCTGAGCCAATTCTCCCAGTTCGTCTTTAGGGTTTTCGACCGGCAAGCGCTTAGAAAGATGATCTACAGAAATCAGACGTGCTTGAGTCACGATTTTAGAGATCGGTGACAAAACTTGACGTGCAAGCAGATAACCAACAGCACCTGATAAAAATAAGATAAGTGGAGTCCCAAATAACATGAGCGACAAAAAACTTGAGAGTTGTTCTTGGTACCTTTCTGTGAGACGTGCGACTCGAATGAAAAACTGATCAGGAAAGGCCTCTGATTTTAAGCAGATTCCACGGGTTTTTAGTCCACTACCCATTTGTAACTCAAATGGTATTGCCGTATTTTGGCAATGTTGCGAGGATTGACCTAAGGGGAAATAATTCTCTTTTCCTGTAGTAAAGAGTCTCTGTCCTTCGGAAGACCAAATCTCACTGATCCAGTTAGATGAGTTTATGTTGTCCGTCTTAAGAGTTTTAAAACCTAAGGTATAATTCTTTGTTTCTATTTTTATTGTATTCTCAATTAAAATTTCTACAGCCTCAACATCACCTCTGAGTTTACGATCAAAGTCACTGAAAATGTTTTGTTTATAAAGATAATAGAGAGAGGTCGAGTAAATGCCAATAAGCAAAGTCAATGCTAGCGTGTACAAAAAAGTCAGATGACTGCGAACACTTCTAAATCGCCATTTCATGGTTTTATCATGTTTTCTTTCAGACTAAATCCAACACCCCGAATGGTAGTAATCAGCTGAATAGAGCTGTTTTGATCAATTTTTTTTCGAAGCCTTGCCATATGAACATCAATTACATTATCGATGGGTGAGAAACGTGAAGTTTCTTTCCATACATCGCGAGCAAGCATTTCACGGGAAACAACTTCATTGCGATGACGAAGTAGGTATTCGAGAACTTCAAACTCTCTGAGTGTAAGATCTATTTTTTTATCAGAGCGGCGGACTTCTCGTGTAATTAGATCCATTTCAAGATCAGTGAATGTGAGCTTCACTCCACTTTCAGTGTTTACCCGTTTCAAGAGAACTCGTATTCTTGCTAACAGTTCTGCAAAAGCAAAGGGCTTTGTAAGGTAGTCATCGGCACCAGTATCAAGGCCTATCACTCGGTCATCAATACTGTCTCTTGCCGTCAGCATAAGAACCGGAATTTTGTCATTTTTGTCCCGAAGTAATTTTGTAATTTCAATTCCACTGCGGCCTGGGAGCATGACATCTAAAATCATCAAATTAAAAATGTCTCGACTTAAAAGGAAAAGAGCTTCTTCACCAGAAACCGCAGTTGTAACCCAATAACCTTCAGCTCCCAGGCCTTCTGCGAGTGCTTTGGCTAGCTTGGTTTCATCTTCAACAATGAGAAGGTGTTTTTGTTCATTTTCCATCGTGTGGACAGGATAGTTCCTCGAATGAAAAGCTGTCCAGGCATTTTACCCATTCTGACAAAAACTTCAGGTAAGCTTCAGTACGCTTTAATCCCGGTTTTCAGTAAGGTCTGAGGTAGATGAAGTTTAACTTTAATTTAAAAGGAGATGAATCATGAAACCGGTTTTCAAGACTATCACATGTGTGGCTGTTATTGTGTCTGTGTTAATGTCAAACTCAATACTAGCTTTAGCCTATGACGACAATGCCCCCCTTATCCAGAAACTCAAAGAAGCGAAACATACACTTTTAGAGGGTATTTCTCAGGCAGAAGTTTCGCAAGGAACGGCTATTTCGGCAAAATTTGAGCTCGAAGACGGGAAATTATTGCTCAGCGTCTACACTGCCAAAGAAGGACTCAAAAAAGATTCCGAATCAAACCCTCTCATCGAAAGCAATGGTGAAGCTACAAATAATCAGTGGACACCTGGTGTCGAAGTTTTCACTGATCGAGAGCATGTGGGTCGTGCCTCTAAACACCTGACTCTGATGCAACTTTCCAAATATACCTTGAAGGAAATCATTGCTGAGGCCAGCGAATATCATGATGGAACAGTGTTTAGGGTGGATCCCAATATTCGTGAGGGGAAACCCGTCGCTGATGTCTTGATCTCTACACCAAAGGGAGATACAACCCTTGTTTCTGTTCCGCTGAATTAATTTTAATGCAATGTTAGCAGAGGGAGCTTACTCTGCTCACATTGCAATCCAGAAGAGGCAAAGTTATGAAATGGATCACACGAGAAAGACCCAAAATTGATCGAATTGCGTGCCCCTGGTTGATCGGAAAATTCATTGATCACGGAGCAGAATTTCTCTATGTGCCAAAGGATCAAGTTCTTAAGCTGGCAAAAGAAAGAGATGCTATTCCATACGACATCCCAGGCGTTGAGCTCACA
>JAHFAB010000001.1 GCA_023250795.1 Bacteriovoracaceae bacterium | reverse complement strand
ATATATTTGCATCTCGGTCAACATCCACAAATGAGAGTGGTTTGAGATTTTTTCTGATCAACGGTATATTAGCCACAAGCCGTGCAGTTCTTTTGTTTACATCTTCAAAGACTTGCAAGTAAGACAGTTGAACCAGAGAAAAAAAAGATTGCTCAAATGGATCTTCTATGACGTTTAGTTTTTGGATAAATATTTGAAAGCAATCTATCAATGCATGGGGATTCTCAAGCGGCATATAGGTAGATCCACTCACACCCACTGTAATTTGCCTGACGCGCCCAGAGGCACTTGTGTCTCCTAAAAGATTTTCAGACAGTAGTGCATGAATGCTGCGTACTTTGTGAGAGCTCATTTCTTCTTCTACTGATTCGAAAATGTACTCAATGGCCGCTTTATGATTCAAAATCATTTGTGCATCAGTCAAATTTTTTCCAATAGCGTTTTCACCAAGTTCAAGAAGACGTTTAGTTTCTAATAAAGAATAGGTGTTTCCTTCAAGGCGACTTGAGTTCCAGGACAGATCAATCATTAATCGATTTAATATGGTGCGTGCGTACGTTCCTGCCGGGCGCACTCTATTTTCAATTTGACCAACAGTCAAAAGTTCTGCGCGTAAAGGAGCACTCAGATAAAATGTTCGATTTGGTTCGTAGGATCGGAGAAAATCTTGATTATAACCCACCGGAGTTCGCTCTTGAAGAGTCTGAGAAACATAATGCAAAAGAGCCTTGGATTCATGTGATAACTGAATATTTTTAAACACTCCTGCCGTCACTTCCTCAGATGGCTGAGTAGTGAGGATGTAAGTGCGCGCGCGTGCGGCTCCTTTCGCAGCAAGAAATCCACGCTCAATCAAAGAGTTGAGCACCCTACGAATTGCCTTTCGGTCACCTTCGTTAGATTTCGATAACCCAGATACTTGGGCTACGTCTCGCAAACTAATTTCAGATTTTTCTGCAAGTAACTGTAAAACAATTGCCTTAACATCTATTTTATTCTTTACACTCATAACACCCCAAGCCGCAAGTATTGGGAAATAACCGTCCCAATACTGCATTAATCATACATTATGGTCCTATTTCTGTCCCGGTTTCAAGTATTGGGACAGATTTTGTCCCAATACTTCAGATTCTCGCCCCGATATCTCCGTCCTTACACAGATGCGCTGAGCATGCCTTGAATAGATAATTGTTTGAACACTTGCTCCGGTGACGGCTTATTTTTCAAACTTGATGACTCGTCCCTGCGGATTGAATTCAACCTATCCCTTGCCCATTACACTTTTTGTGTAATTGAACCGGGATTTTTCATTTGATGGGTTGAAAGAAAGGACCTATGATCAACAAGAACTTTGTTGAAGCCGAAGGACTAGAAAAGGCCTCAAAAGCCAAACAATAAACACCGCATTTTTGCGGAGAAATGGAAAGTAGAATGAATACGACATCACAAAAGTTGCTCCTGTCAGCCATAGTTGCTGGATTTTTGGTGGGAGCACCCTCCAATAAAGTTTTCGCGGATGAAGGGGCATCAGACGAGCAGGGAAAATTCGAATGCCAAGGTGGAAACTCTTGTAAAGGCAAAGGCGCTTGTGGGGGAGTAGGTCATTCCTGTGCAGGAAAAAATGCGTGTAAAGGTAAGGGCTACGTTTACACAAAAGATAAGGCTGAATGCGATAAATTGCTCACAGATTTGCAAAAAAAGCCTAAAAAGAAATCAAGCTGAACTCATTACAAAAGCTCGGCGTTGGTTTGGGGCTCCGCGCTCCGCATTATTCGTACATCCTTAAGCATAAACCTCCGGTGCCATGGTTTGAAGCCATCACAGAAAACTTTACCGGTATAGAGGGGGGGGCAGGAGGCAAACCGATTCGAGTTTTAGAAAAAATTCGGGAACTCTACCCAGTTGCACTCCATGGTGTTTCACTGTCCATAGGTTCATCTGATCCTCTAGACAAAGACTACTTGAAAAAAATTAGATCTCTTGCAGCGAGGATTGAACCCCAATGGATGTCTGACCACCTTTGCTGGACCAGTGTCGAAGGAAAGCACCTTCACGATCTATTGCCCCTTCCATTTACTGAAAAAGTAATTCAATATTTAGTTTCAAGAATTCTTTATGTTCAGGATTTCTTGGGAAGGAAAATTCTTTTTGAAAATGTTTCTAGCTACATGACTTTTTCAAATTCAGAGATGACCGAGTGGGAGTTCTTAAGCGAACTTTCTAAGCGTGCTGATTGTGGAATTTTACTCGATATTAATAATATTTATGTAAACTCAGTCAATCACGGATTTGACCCCATTTCTTATATAAACGGAGTGCCTCGGGATCGCATTGGACAATTCCATCTTGCAGGTCATAGCAATCAGGGGCGCTATCTCCTAGATACCCATGATCATCCAATCACGGCACCTGTTTGGAACCTATATGAAAAAGCACTTCGATGTTTTGGACCCATACCCACTTTGATTGAAAGGGATGAGAACATCCCAGCATTTCCTGAATTAATGAAAGAAGTTCACAAAGCCAATTCTATTGCGGAGAAAGTTCATGGTAAAAAACGTATCTCCACCTCAATCACTGATCGAACTCCAACGGTGGTTGCGGTGGATCATCACTGAACCCAGAGGGGTTACCCAAGCTCTTTGTGAGCCGAAACGAAGTGGTCGGTTCAAGGAACCTAAGCCAAGATGCCTCACTCTGGTTTACAAAGACAACCGGCTTAACCAAACGAACCGACTGGACGTTTATGCTGAAGCTTACTTTGCGAGACTTCTAGAGGTGTTATCACAAGACTATCAGGTTTTAGAGCGAACTATGGGCATCTTGTTAGGGAAACACGCTTTTTCAGTTTTGATTGCGGATTATCTGAGTCGGTTTCCTTCTCAATCTCCAAATATTGCAGAGTTAGGTCGACGTTTGCCAGTGTACCTTCGCAGCCATCATCCTTTTGGGGAACAGTTTCCGCTGCTCTCAGATCTAGCTTTGTTAGAATGGGCTTCTATAGAAGCGTTTTATGCCGATGATGTTTTTTTAGAGGAAAAAATCGGAGATATGAATACTTTAGCAGCCAAAAAATGGGCTTCCATTCGATTTAAGCTCTTACCCTCCGTTCATCTTCTCAAGCTGAGTTGGCCAGTCGATCGTATTTGGAAAAAACCATCTTGTTCTCATGAACTGAGAGGCGGATTAGGAAAGGAGAGCACGCTTCTCATTGTTTGGCGTGACCGTGAACAAGTACTTGTAGAGCGAGTCGATCCACTGCAGTGGAAAATTCTTTACTGGATCAAGAAGGGACACTCTCTAGGGATGATTTCCAAATTACTTACATCCCATCTGAGAAGGCATAGGGTTACATTTGACATTGCTCATTTTATCAGCCACTGGCGAAGTACTGGGATCATCACTCATTAAAAAGAGGTAACTCATGAAAAAAACTCACCTAAAAATCCTGATCGTTATTGCAATCATAGTTATTTTTTATTTGTTTACATCAAGTGGCATAGGACATGACCTCACGCTAGAAACCCTGAAAGAAAAACAGGGACTCTTAAAAAGCTTTTATGAAAATAACCCACTTCAGGCGATTACGGCCTTTATGGGGATTTATATAGCCGCTACAGCATTATCCCTGCCAGGGGCCACTATTCTAACACTCTCGGCTGGCGCATTATTTGGTTTCTGGGCTGGGGTGATCCTCGTGTCATTTGCAAGCACGATCGGGGCCACTCTTGCTTTTTTATCGGCTCGATTTCTTTTCAAAGAGACGATCCAAAACAAGTTTAGAGAAAAGCTGGAGAGAATCAACGAAGGAATTAAAAAAGACGGAGCCTATTTTCTCTTTACTCTGAGGCTTGTGCCTATTTTCCCCTTTTTTCTCATCAATTTGGTGATGGGTCTCACACCCATCCATACGCTGACTTATTTTTTCGTGAGTCAGATTGGGATGATTCCAGGCACAGCCGTTTATATCAATGCAGGAACTGAGCTTGCTAAAATCGATTCGCTCAGTGGCATTTTATCTTTGAAACTTCTTATCGCGTTTGCTCTGATCGGAGTTCTCCCTCTTATTTCAAAATTTTTTTTAGATCATTTCAAATCTAGAAAAATTTTAAGGCGGTATAAAAAGCCAAAGAGTTTTGATTATAACGTGATCGTCATTGGAGCAGGATCAGCGGGCCTTGTCTCTGCCTATATTGCCTCTGCGCTCAAAGCCAAAGTTGCACTCATCGAAAAACATAAAATGGGTGGGGATTGCCTCAACACAGGGTGTGTCCCGAGCAAAGCGCTGATTCGTACTTCGAAAATCTTGGCCGAACTCCATCGCGCAAAGGAGTTCGGGTTCGAAGGTGGGCACATTGATTTTGATTTCTCAAAAGTCATGGCTCGCATACATAGAGTGATCAAAAAAGTTGAGCCTCATGACTCAGTTGAGCGCTATACAAAACTGGGAGTCGATTGCATCCAAGGCGAAGCCCAGATCACCTCACCCTATAGCGTAGAGGTCAACGGAAAAATTCTCACAACAAAATCGATGATCATTGCTACAGGAGCGAAACCTCTAGTTCCACCCATACTGGGTTTAGATAAAATTAAATACCTTACAAGTGACAACGTTTGGGAGATCAAGTCATTGCCGAGGCGACTGATCATCCTAGGAGGAGGCCCTATAGGCTGCGAGCTTGCTCAAAGTTTTCGTCGATTTGGGTCTGAAGTGACTCTCGTAGAGATGACACCCAGGATTATGGGTAAAGAAGACGAAGATGTTTCTTGTTTAATCTCAGAAAAGTTTAAAAAAGAAGGAGTCCATGTTCTTACAACCCATAGTGCCAAAGCTTTCGAAGTCATGGGAGATAAAAAAATACTGATTTGTGACCACGCTCAAAAAGAAGTGCGACTTGAGTTTGACGAAGTACTGATCGCTCTGGGGAGAAAGCCCAATACAAGGGGATTTGGCCTAGAAAACGTGGGAGTAGAGATCGCTAAAAATGGGGTCATTACTTCGAACGAATTTATGCGAACAAATTATCCCAACATCTATGTGTGTGGCGATGTGGCAGGACCCTATCAGTTTACACACACCGCTTCCCACCAGGCCTGGTACGCTTCGGTTAATGCTTTGTTTAGTCCCTTTAAGAAATTTCAGGTGGATTACCATGTCATACCGTGGTGCACTTTTACTGATCCAGAAGTCGCAAGAGTGGGGCTCAGCGAGCGTGAAGCAAAAGAGAAGGGGGTTTTTTTCGAAGTGACCAAATATGAGTTGAGCGACTTAGATCGAGCCATTGCAGACGAAGAAGATCATGGATTTGTAAAAGTTCTGACCCCTCCCGGAAAAGATAAAATCCTCGGTGTCACGATTGTTGGAGCTCATGCAGGAGATATGATTGCAGAGTATGTTTCTGCCATGAAGCATGGCCTGGGTTTAAATAAAATCTTATCGACCATCCACATCTACCCCACATGGGCAGAAGCCAACAAATCTGTAGCAGGGGCATGGAAGAGAGCAAATGCTCCCAAAAAAATCCTCCATTATCTTTCGAAGTTTCATCGGTTTAGAAGAGGGGGAGAATAAAGTGAGTGAGACCGTCAAATCATTCGAAGACATGGTAAAAATGCGGGGTCTTCATTTGAAAAGAAACAGTCTCAAGATTTTGCAAGTTAACATTGGCAAGCTTTGTAACCAAGCCTGCCACCACTGTCATGTCGAGGCGGGGCCAAAACGCACAGAGATCATGGACAGACGCACTGTGGATCGTGTGTTAGAGCTGCTTTCACAAACGCCATCCATACACACTGTGGATATCACAGGCGGAGCTCCTGAACTCAACCCACATTTCCGATATCTGGTATTAGAAATTCGAAAACTTGGGAAAGAGGTCATTGATCGCTGCAATCTGACAGTACTGTTTGAAAAAGGACAAGAAGATACGGCTCAGTTTTTAGGAGAGCACAGAGTACAAGTCGAGGCCTCTCTTCCCTGCTACTCTAAAGAAAATGTCGACAAACAGCGAGGAAATGGAGTTTTTGATAAGAGCATCAGAGCTCTTCAGCTCCTCAATACATTGGGGTATGGAAAACCAGGTACAGGATTAAAACTGGATCTTGTCTACAATCCTCTGGGGGCATTTTTGCCACCCCCCCAAGAGGTTCTAGAAAAAGATTACAAAGAGGAGTTGAGGGAGCTCTTTGGAATTGAATTCAATCGTCTTTACACAATTACTAATATGCCGATTCGGCGTTTTCTCAAGCAGCTTGAGCGTGAGGGAAAACTCCAAGAATATATGGAATTATTGGTCCAAAGTTTTAACCCAGAAGCAGCACTTAACGTCATGTGTCGCGAACTGGTTTCGGTTGGTTGGGATGGGAAAATTTATGACTGTGATTTTAATCAAATGCTAGAAATCTCGGTCAGTGGTAAGAAACTGTCTATATGGGATATTGGTTCACTTGAGGATTTTAGCCACTCTCCAATTACTTTTGCAGATCATTGTTACGGGTGTACGGCGGGAACTGGGAGTTCATGTAGTGGGGCGCTCATTTGATAGGATTTAACGGGAGGTTTCAAAATAATGCAGGAAAATAAAACGATCGAAACTGTAAAAAAATACTACGGCAAAATTCTAAAAACTAAGAATGATCTACAAACGAGCGCCTGCTGTACTTCTGAAGCGCTTCCATCTCATCTCCGTGAGATTGTTCGTGACCTGCCCCCCGAAGTTTTGGAGAAATTTTATGGGTGTGGATCCCCCATTCCAACGGAATTGAATTCGAAAACAGTTCTAGACTTAGGGTGTGGAACAGGGAGGGACTGCTTCATTCTTTCGCAATTGGTGGGGCCTTCTGGGCAGGTGATCGGAGTCGACATGACCCAAGAGCAAATTGATGTTGCACGGAAATACTCCAAACCAAACACTCGGTTTGTTCAAGGCTATATTGAGGATTTAGAGAGCTGTGGAATTGAAAATAATTCTATTGACGTTGTGATTTCTAATTGTGTTCTCAATCTTTCTCCCCAAAAAGAGCGAGTGTTTTCTGAGATCTTTAGAGTTCTAAAACCAGGGGGAGAGCTCATCTTCTCTGACGTTTTTTCTGGGCGGAGAATTCCTCAAGCTTTAGCAGAAGACCCGCAGTTGATCGGTGAGTGTCTCGGTGGTGCTCTTTACATAGAAGATTTTCGACGACTTCTCGCACGTGTCGGATGCCCTGACTACCGTGTCATATCTAAAACTAAACTGATGTTAAATAACTCCGACATTGTTCGCAAAGCGGGGATGATTGATTTCTATTCTATGACTCTGAGGGCTTTCAAACTAGTTCTGGAAGACCGATGTGAAGATTATGGCCAAACCGCTTATTATTTAGGAACGATCCCAGAATACCCGCATGCTTTTCGCTTGGATGATCACCATATTTTTGAAAAAGGCAGACCCATACTGGTCTGTAGTAATACTTCTCAGATGTTGACACAGACTCGGTATGCCTCGCACTTTCGAGTGATCGGTGATCAGTCTACCCATTATGGACTTTTTGACTGTGGACCCACAAACGATTCGTTTGAAGGTGGCGGTGGTGGTTGTTGTTAGTTTTTTTGGAAAGTGGAGCTATCGCAGTCTTCGTCAAAACTCCTGGACTCTCTCCCATTAAGACCAGGTTGGCGCAGACGATTGGACAAGAAGCGGCAAAGAAGTGTCACTTGTTCTCATCAAGCTGTGTTGAAGCTGTGATCACAGAAACCGTAAAAACCTATCAGAAAATCACTCCCTACTGGGCTATTGCAGAAAAAATAGGTTTGTCTTACTCCGCTTGGAGCCGTTTTCAGCGTATCTATCAAGGAGAGGGGAGCCTTGGAGAGAGGCTTTCTGCGATATACGACGAGCTTTTAAAAAAACACAGCTTTGTCATTTTTTTAGGAGCGGACTCTCCGCAAATTTCTTTAGATATACTCACCAGTGCTATTGACTCGATGAGTAAATTTCCATTTGTAATCGGACGGGCAAAAGATGGCGGTTTTTATCTCTTTGGAGGACGCCTGGCTATACCCAAACAGACTTGGCTGAGTGTACAATATAGCTGTGATCAGACAGCTATAACTCTCATCAAGTATCTGCTTCCGTTAGGTCCGATTGCTGAGTTACCCACTTTGATGGATGTAGATACCTATGAAGATTTCAAGGAGGTTTTTTATGCGGTTTAACCCAAGATTTAGTTGTTTCAGTGGCCTATTTTTTCTGTTTGTATTGTGTGGGGTTTTAGAGTTATGTCCTGTATTGTCTGCAGAGGAAAAAATGAAGTCACCCTACGTAAAACCATCGATTGAGGAGTTGAAAAAACGGCTGACCAAAGAGCAGTTTGACGTGACTCAAAAAAATGGAACAGAGCCTTCTTTTCACAATGCGTATTGGGACAATGAAGCGCCCGGTATTTATGTGGATCTGGTGTCTGGAGAGCCACTTTTTTCGTCTATTGACAAGTTTGATTCAAAAACGGGTTGGCCAAGTTTTACAAAACCCTTAGAAAAAGAAAATATCGTTGAAAAAGAGGACAAGAGTTCTTTTTTCGGTACACGAACTGAAGTTAGGTCTAAGTCAGGTCAGTCTCATTTGGGTCATGTTTTCAATGATGGTCCGCCTCCGACAGGACAAAGGTACTGCATGAATTCTTCGGCCCTCCGATTTATCCCAGTTGAAAAGTTAAAAGAAGAGGGTTACGAAAAATATCTCAGCCTATTTTCTTCATATGAAAAGGTAAATTTTGCAGGGGGTTGTTTTTGGTGCATGGTTCATCCATTTGCAGAAACTCCGGGAGTGATTAGCGTTGTTTCTGGATATACTGGGGGTCGAAAAGCCAATCCAACTTATGAAGAGGTATCGGCTGGAGATTCTGGACATGTGGAAGCGGTTCAGATTACATTTGATCCAAAAGTGATTAGCTATAAACAGTTATTAGATATTTTTTGGATCAATGTAGATCCTACTGATGCTCACGGGCAGTTTTGTGATCGAGGAGATCAATACAAGAGTGTACTATTTTATCAAAATGAAGACCAAAAAAAACTTGCCATTGCCTCAAAAGAAGCACTGCTAAAATCAAAGCGTCTGGGAGAAAAAAATATTGTCACCGAAATACTTCCTGCCGCCCCATTTTATCTAGCTGAAGAATACCATCAGAATTATTATAAAAAAAATCCGATCCGGTATAAGTTTTTTAGATCACGCTGTGGACGTGATAAAGTTTTGCAAAGGCTCTGGGGAAAGTAGCCATTGTAAAACAGGGTGGAAAGGTGTATCCACTGCGCCAAGAGGGTCTTATGACGAAAAAAATAAGGAATTTGCGAGGATACGAATTAATATCTGTTCTCTTAGTTTCTGGCTTGGTTTGGGGCGTTTCCGCTCTTGCCGAGGAGCAAAAGCCAGATTTTGTTTGCAAAAAAGTTTTGCAAGAAAGAGTCAATCCGAAAGCTGAAATGGAAGTCGTAGACGTAGATCTGAAGTTTTTAAGAGAAAAAGACCCAGATGGGATTGATCTTCTGTCATGGAAAGGTTCGTATACTGAGAAAAAAAATGGGTCCTATGGTTATGGGCTTTCAGGGTATTTGCCAGGTCAAAAAGGCAAATACGACCATGGGGCTGCAAATGAGTCTGAATCTGAAATTCAGATCGAAAGAGAGAGTCAATCAGGCGATTTAGCTGGGACGAAACACACAGTTGAGAGTGCGGTTTTAGACAAAGAGACAATGGTATTGAGTATTGAGTCCAAAAATTACTATGAAAGGATTGTCAATACACCCTGGAGAATTACTTACTCTGTAAAAATTCAGTGTGAGAAACCGAATTAGTATTTGAGCTGTACGTTAAAACAACGTCACCTTTTGAACTTCCGTTCCCCACTCCCAAGTAAAGAGGATGCTGGATTTTGGTCCTGCTACAGCGTTTATGCCCCAAGTACCAATACTGGAACAGTTACTGACGTAACCACGGGTAGAATTTTTTGGGATGGGAATAACGCTTTGAACTTTTCCAGTATGTAGATCTATTTTTCTAAAGTACCCACAGATGTCCAGATCTGTATTGCGGGCAAAATCCATATCAACACCATATCCATCAATGATGAATCCATGCTGTGTAAAATCTTTGACGTTTGATCCGGAAAGCTCGGTTGGAATGGTGAATTGAACATGAAGATCCGAAGACAAGACATAAGAAGCAGCTTTTCCATTCTCAAGGCTTCCACCGTTAGGAATCCAAATCTCACCCGTACTATTTTCCACTGGAGTGGGAGTATTGTAGCCACGAATAGCTAAATCAGGGCTTTCATTTGTCATTTTTCCATAAATTCCATCAACTGTTTTTCCAGCCATAGAGACCCTAAAGTATTTTACCTCTTCGGACTCTGCTTGGTCATTGGTGGATTTTTTTCTCAGGCCCAAAATCAGATCTCCTTTTGAGTGAGCAGTAGACTTCTGCTGAGAACTCCGACGTGATAGCCCATGGGTGGGGAAAGCTTTTGTAATTTTTTTCCAGATTGATTGAAAAAATAAAGTCCACCTCCAGTTTCTGCTCCAGAGGTAAGAACGGCAAACGATTGAGTGAGTGGCATGTATTTTATATCTTCTAATGTTTCGTAATTTAGACCGAAATCACCTTCTCTGCGCCAAAAATCTCCCAAGGTTGCTAAAACGTTCATCTGATTGTCTAATATTTTTACAAAGGTAGTCTGTGCGGCATTTCCTGTAAAAACATAAGCTGATATTTGATCGTTCAAAGCTCTGATTTCTATTTGCCTGGATTGAGAATCCCCTAGAAATTTTGAAGTTTTAGTATTTCCAGAAGAGTCTAAAAATAAAGCACTAGCCCATTTTAGATTTGCGAACTGCATCGTATTTCCATTGTCTCCAGCTCTAGCAAAGATCACTTCCTCATTAGAGTTAATATCCCATGTGGAAGGTAAAAGATCAGATCTAATTTCCTCTGTGGGATCATCGCTGAAAAGTTTCAGATTTTCTTTCGAAATAAGTCTAAGGTTAGAATCATAAATTTGAACTTCACCCGTATTAGATGTAACAAATATTTTATCATGAGAAACTTTAGGAGAGCCCAGCATACGTGCCCAAGGGTATTTGAAAGCGGGCTGAATCAGATTTCGATCTTCTGCTTGTGATAAGTTGAAAGTCAAGAGTCCCAATAACAACAAAAAAACCGGTTTATTTTTACACATAGTTTGCGTGTTTTATTTTATTTTGCGCACTAAGTCAACAAGGATTTGCAGGGAGCCAGACTAAAGAAATCTTTTTAGTTGTCCCACAAAATAAATGGGTAGGGATAATAATTGAAAAGAAATCGAAGCAGATCCATTTGGGGTAACCAAATCGTGATTGATTTTCTGGAGACTGGGTAAGTTTAGGTCAAATCTTACCGCAAAAGAGCTATTTTTTTCATGAACGAACTGATGAAGAGAGCGCAATGACCCAGATTTACCAGATTTTACTTCGATAGGGATGATCTTTTCTCCAAGTGAGATGACAAAATCAAGTTCGGCATTGGTAGCTTTACCCTCTCTGAGCCAATAATAAACTGTTTGATCCACATTAAAATCAGATGAAAATAAATTTTGAAAAACAAATTGTTCTGTTTGTATTCCCTGAGTTAAAAAACGATTGAATTCTGATTGCCTGATAGTGCTCCAGCTGAGACCCAATTGGTGATTGAGAAGGCCGATATCTAAGAAATATATTTTATAAATACGATCATCGGATTGATATGCCAAAGGAATACCAGAAGCGTGAGTGTGGTGGACTTTGTAGATGATACGAGCTTGGCTTAGCAGGTCAATGACCTCTCTGATTTCTTTAGCCTGCTCTTCTCGAGAGATTTCAGAGTATTTTACTTTCTTTCCCACTAGAGCAGGCAAGCGATCAAACAGTTTCTGTGTTCTTAGCAATTCCTTGCCTTGAGCATATTTTCCAAAATCATCTCGGTAAGTTTTGAGTAAGGAGGCATGGACATTGGAGATGCGTTTTTCCGATTTGTGTACTAGGTGAGTTTTTACGGCTTCTGGCATACCCCCCACAAAAAAATACTCTCTCAAGATCTGGGATAGTTTTTCATGTGCTGTTTGTGGAAATGGATCACGGATTTCATAGGTTTGCAAAAGCTTAAAAAGAGATTTTTCTTCTTTTGCAAGCAAAAACTCTTCAAAACTAAAAGGCCGAATGTACCCATATTCGATTCGGCCTACGGGAACAGATATTTTTTTTTCGGCTAAGGCAAAATCTAAAAGAGAGCCAGCTGCAAGAACAGGGAGTACCGGCATTTGTTCATAGAAGTATCTTAGAGACATGATCGCTTGTGGTGCAGTCTGTATTTCATCTAAAAATAAGAGATCTTTTTCTGGATTAATTATTTTTTCAAAATGATACTCTAACTCTTTTAATATTTGTTCGGGTTTTAAAGATTCAAAACAGTGTTTGAGTTTGTACTCTTGCTCGAAGTTAATTTCAAATAAACTTCGTTTATTTATTTGACAAAAAGCTCTGACAAGACTGGATTTGCCAACTTGTCTGGCTCCTCTTAAGATCAGAGGTTTTCTTGGGTTGTCCTTAAGCCAAAAAGATAAGTCTGCAAGTGTGGCTCGTTCGAGATAATTAATCAAAATACCCCCATTTTTAGTCATATTAGAATAATAATACCCCCATTTTTAGTTAATGTCTAGGCCTTAATCGCTGACAAAGTCATCAGAAAACATCCTCCTAAGATCACAGCTCCGCAATAAAACGGCCACTCTTGGCCAGCGTGATCATAGAGGAAGCCGGCCACTGGTGGGCCGATAATTCGAGCCAAGCTGCTACCCGATTGAAAAACTCCGAGGGTCGCACCGCGCAGGTCTTTCTGTGCGCCTTTTGAAGCGAGGCTTGAGAGGGAGGGGTGGAGTGCTCCGTGTCCCACTCCTAATAAAAAGAGAGAGCATACAATGAGAGCGATCGTTGGTGCATGAGCAAAACCAATGAGAGCAATCGCGCAGAGGAGGGAGCCGTAGCGAATGAGATTGATTTCTCCCCATTTTTTAGAGAGCTTTCCTATTAACCCTCCCTGCATCCCAGCCATGATCAGACCCGAGAGGGCGAGTAAAATTCCAGCCGATTCTGCCGTGTAGTTAAACTTCGCTTTTAAAAAAATGGCAAAACTCATTTCCATTTGAGCTACTGCGAGAGTCACTAATAAAAAAGTGAGAGTCGCAAATCGGGTTCTGGGATCTGCGAGGATTTTTCGATTGAGTTTCCAATCGAAGCGCTTGTTTCTATGAGACGCTCGGATTTCAGTTGAGAGGCCGGGTTCGTGCAGTTTAAAATAGGCGAAAAATAAATTGATCAATGCAAGTCCTGATCCCGCAAACATGGGCGCTGCATAGCCAAAACGAGAGAGCACTCCACCTACGGCTGGGCCAAAAATAAATCCGAGCCCAAATCCTGCGCCAATCACGCCCATCCCCTTTGTTCGATTTTCTTCTGTTGTGACATCGGTGATGTATGCGAAGGCCGTAGAAATATTGGCTCCACAAATGCCAGCAAAAAATCGCCCAATAAAAAGCCAAGTGAGAGAAGGTGCAAACCCTAAAACGAGCATGGAAATGCAGCTGCCGAAAATGCTGATCAAAAGAACGGGACGTCTGCCGATATGGTCCGAGATTTTTCCCCATACAGGGGCAAATAAAAATTGCATCAGCGAGTAGCTCGCCATGAGCCAACCCAAGGTCCACGCCGAAGCTCCGTAGGATTGTGCGTAGTAGGGGAGGATCGGGATGACAATTCCAAATCCGACTAAGTCGAAAAATACGATGAGAAAAAGAGTGAATAGGGGGGATTTTTTCATTTTTTACGCCTTCTGTGTATGAGGGCTATCCATGCCGAGATTAAGATTCCAGCAAAAGCAGCGAATAGCACATCAGTTATAAAGTGACGTGAAGAGAGCACACGAAAAAGCCCGGTCAAAAAAATTAAAATCCCAACTCCGATTGAAATAAGGGCAATGAACCAGGTGGGGGCACTTCTTCCCAGGAGAGAAAAAACAAGAGCAGATCCAGAGCTTGCTACGAAACTCGTATGACCAGAATAAAACGAAGTATAATGAGCAGGGTCACTTCCCAAGCGAAATGGGTCTTGATAAACAAACGGACGTGGTCTTTGGACAATGAGTCTCAGCGTTTCGTTGATCGCGCCGTTCCAGGCGATAGATTGCCCCAGAATGAGGAGATCTGCGCCCACTTGGATGAGTGCTTGGGTTGGTGAGAGTAGGTTGATAAAAATCCGAGTGAGACCAAATGCTATAGGGACTCCCACAGCGAGATAGGCGGTGAGATTTTGTGTGAGAAAGGAATGATTATCAGCCTCAGTGTCATATTCATTTTCTAAGCTGAGCTGATCTGGCTTGAAAATCTGACTTTTCTGGCAAGAAAGGGGGTCTTTCGTACAATGTAAATCCATAATGAAAGGCCTGGAATAAAGCGTGAGCAGCCAAAGAGCAGCGGGCAGAGCAGTGAGTAAAATATCTGACCGATTAAGTTTTGGGGCTTGTTTCAGTTTTTTCCAAATTTGCCACTTCATTTTATCTCTAAACTGACATAGATTGTGGAATAAAAATAGAAGGAGATTACAAAATGTCTACGACCCCCACGAGTTTAAAAGTTGGTTCATTGGCCCCGGACTTCAAAGCGAAAGCCTATGTTTCAGGCCAGTTTAAGGATGTGAGTCTAAAAGATTTTCAAGGAAAATGGGTTTGCCTATTTTTCTACCCTCTGGATTTCACTTTTGTTTGCCCCACTGAAATTCGAAATTTTGCAACCAAAGAGGCAGAGTTCAAAGAAATGGGATGCCAAGTCATTTCTTGCAGCACGGATAGCGAATATTCGCACAAAGCTTGGTTTGAAAAAGAGCTTCCTGAAGTAAAATATCCTGTTTTAGCTGACACCGCTCATCACATTTCAAAAGATTATAATGTGTTGCTCGAGGACAAAGGGATTGCGCTCAGAGGCACCTTTCTGATTGATCCAAAAGGGGTCTTACAGTGGATGAGTGTCAATGCTCTTGGTGTAGGGAGATCTGTTGACGAGGTGCTGCGCACCTTACAAGCTCTTAAAACAGGAGAGCTTTGCCCCGCGGATTGGAAACCCGGAAAACCTACTCTAAAAGTTTGATTTTTGAGTAGCTATTCTTTCAGACCTGGAGTCAAATAAGAAAATCGGGTTTTTGTGTACGCTGGTTTTATGCATGGAAGTATTGGCGTGAAACCACTGAGTAGTCTCTAAATCATGGAGGAATGAAAAATGAATCAGTTACAGAATCGTATTTTTTTCTTTTTTGCTTGTTTATCAATGGTTCTAGGGGCCCTAGGTGTGGGTTGTGGAAAGGGAACTGCCCCCGGTGCTCTTCAACCTGAAAATGTAGGAGATAAAACTTCGAAAAGAGATTCCGAATATATTTTAGGGCGTTGGGAAATCAAATTTCAAAGCGTAAATGTTAAGGGAGTGGGCTCATTTTTTGTTCCCGCATCTCCAAACACAGGCAGTGGGTCTCATACCATAGGTGCCATTGTAGGAAATGTGAACCTCTTTCATCTTTCGGACACGAATTTTTCTACTCCCATTCCTACAGACGGAATTCTTAGTTACGGACACTTAGATATCGATATTCTCAAAGAAAATAATTTGAGACACTGTGGCGCCAATCACGATGCTAAGTGCGCTAGTGCGGGTCTCAGGGTCTACACAAGTGGAACTCCTGGGGCTGGACTTTGGAATGATCCAGAAAACTATGGATTGCCCATCTATACTTCTGGTGCACCGATAGGACTTGGAGTCGGAAACGCTATTTTATTGGCCAACATTCCTATTGGAAATCTTCACGTCATGAAGCTTTGCTTTTTTACACAGAGTTCATGTGAAGCAACTCCACAGGAAGCTTTCCAAGTGCCGATTAGTGTCGATTTTACAGATGCGGCTGAAGGAAATTATTACAGTACTTTAGTGGTGGAGTACTTTTTGCAATAATTTTTAATTCTGGGTGGGGCGTTCATTGGGACATTCCACCTATTTTTTTACAATTGGGCTGTTTAGGTCTATCTTTTGTTTAAATATAGTCTAAGTTTAGTCTTTACATAAGACTAAACTTAGACTATATTTAGAATGGAGGAAGATTTTATGAAACATGCCTCAGCCTTTAAGCCCCTTTCAATTTCAACTTCGGTAGTGCCCATAGCGGTATTCAAAGCTCAAGCTTCTGGTTATTTGGAGCGTCTTAGGAAAGACGGGCAACCCGTTATTATCACGCAACATGGTAAGCCGGCTGCAGTAGTCTTATCGACTGAAGAGTATGATCGCATCCAATATAAAGAGTACGTACTGAGAGAGATCGCACTTGGAGAAGCCGATGTTGAGGCGGGTAGGGTAATGGAAACGGAAACAGCTATTCGTAAAGTAGAAGAGGCACGCAAGACGAGGAGAGTACAAGGTAAGAAATGAGGGTTTTGTGGACTGAGCTTGCTCTGCAGCGCATACAGGATATAGACGCTTTTATTTCAATGGATTCGCCTGTTGCTGCTGAAAAATGGGTTGGAAAGATTTTTGAGCGAGGCAAATCACTATCACTTTTCCCAAAACAGGGGCGGATTGTTCCAGAGCGTGGATTGCAAAAACTACGCGAGATTATTGTGGGCAATTATAGATTGATTTATAGAATTAGTTCTAAACAAGTTTCAATATTATCAGTCGTAGAAAGGCATCGCCTTATTGTGGAAGGGGATTTGCAGTAGTTTTGGGTCTTAGAAACTCATATTCTGCTTGCATTTGATCCAGTTGATTACGAAGAATGTTCACTGAAACTTCTAGATGTTCCTTGCCCTCCACGTAGCTTTGCACTTCAGTTCTAGTTTCTAAGTCGGCCACTGGGTCCACTTTTGAGAGTTCAGATTCGTAAATTTCTACTATTTTTTCTGGGATGTTCTTGGTGTCTGATGTTTTCCAAAAATCAGGTTGGGTTTTAAGAATATTACTGATAGTCGAAAGATATTCCGAAGGAATAATAGGAAGTTGAGATTGAGAAATACCTGACGGAGAGTTTTCAAAATGTTTGAGTAAAGCACTGTATTCTTGAAATTTTGCTTGGATTAGAGTAACCTTGTTTTGGTCTAGCCCTTTAGCATGTATTTCTAAAAAAACAGAAAGGGCAATAATTTTGAGATTTAGATCGAGCATGCGAAATGCCTGGATGATTTGAAAGGCGGGTCTTGGACTTTCCTTTTTAACAGAAAACCTTGTAAAGTGATCTTTCATCCAATTGTAAAATGTTATACCGATTCCCACACCAGTTCCAAAAATGAGAATTTTTTTGAGTTTTGTGAAAGAATACATATTTTTAAACTCAAGTTCGGAGACTAATCTAGATTCGTTGATTTGTTTTAGCCCTGTTTTATAATATCGATAAGAGGGTGTGTTAGGAATGCGTATCATTTTTTTTTCAGCAAGGGCAGAGCCCTTCTCAAGAAGTTTTAAGCCAATTTTTGCAATTAGCAACGTTCCTAATACTTTCATTGCTATGTCAAATGTATGATCCACAGTCGTTGTAATTTCGTGGTCCAATTTTCTATCTTCCTCTAATTTTTTGATTTCTAGCTCTCTGTCTTCTGAGATTTGTAGAATCAATTTTGCTAAAGCATCTAGTTTTAATAACGAGTTTTGATCATCGGAATTAATGGGCTGGGTACTAAGGTATTCAGTCAGGAGATGATCAAAAATAATTTGGTAGTAAACAGATGGATTTTGATCCTTTATTTTGCTGCTCAAACCTTCGATTCTCTCTCTCGTGATCTGATTCAAGCGTGTGTTTTTGGTAATATCTTCTGCGTTATATGAATCTGGGTTTTGTTTTTTAAAAAACTGTGCAATAGCTGATTCTTGAGCGTCTCGAATAGGATGGTTTACATAGTATTTTGTAAAGTCTGAGATTTCTTTTTGAAGGACTAGAGCTGCTCCATCATCTGAGAAAGAAACATCAAAGGGCAGTATCAAAGTGGAAATTAATACAGAGATGAAAGAAAATTTGAAATATTTCATTTCCCCCCCTGACCAGAAGGTTCTTCCATAAGAGTTGAGATCCAGTCCGCTTCATTTTCTAGCCATTTATTTTCAAGATAAACGAGGAATTGTATATATTTACCTAAAATCTGTTTTTTATCAATATTTCTGAGGTATGAAGCAGCTTGAAAAAGAACGTGATAAGGGTGGTTTCGGATTTTATCATTTTTGAGTTCAAGTGCAAATGCCTCATCTGATGAAGTGTTTAAAGAGATTAAGTAGTCTGGAAAATTTCCACCCCCTAATTTTTCAAATCGTTTAAAAAGAAGGGTTGCATCTAATTTTTCAAACTCGTCTAGAGGAGTGTTTTCTTTTTCTATGTCATCTAATGTATGAATTTCAGATTTTGAATTCAAAAGTTTTTGTCTAACTTGATATCGTCGTGAGTCTGTGTCAATTGGTATTTCCCGTTTGTTAATTGCGTTTATCACATGGGGTAAAAATTTCTTTATCATGTATTCTTTTTCTGATTGTAGCTTTTCTGCTGAAGATAAGTTACTTCCAGAAATTTGATCCTCTTCTGATTTATATTTGTGATATGAATCTACACATTCTACATTATAAAATGACGACAATTGTATTACAGTATTTGTAAATTCCTTAGCAGCTTGGCTTGTTTCAATTGGATTATTTTGTGTGTAGATCATTTCAAGTTTTTCAAGCGAATCGTGGATCGAGTTCTTCAGACTTTTTTCTTCAAGTTTTCCAGAGGACCATTTTACAAACCGATCAGTTAAGGCTATTGCTGCAGTGATCAGCAAAATGGCTCCCTTAGTTTTAATAAGAGGTGTTTGGAGCAGCCATTCCCCAACGCCGATTGCTGAACCCAATGCCAATTTATCTACAAATAAAGCGTTCTCTCCAGCTTTTAGATTCAAAGACTCATTGGGAACATATGAAAAAAAATAGGCAGGTGGAATTGGAGTTTTTGTTTTTTTCATGTGTTCCACGAGATTTGTTAACTCCATGGATCCCACTCCAGCCAAGATAGGAAGAATGAGCAGTCTATATTGTTTCAAATAGAGCGGAATGTAGCTCGAGTTATTCAGGCTCATTAGTCCAGTAGCCAGAAGAGTCCAGTCGGCAGTTCTTTCCATTTTTTCGACTCGTGAGACATATTCATTGATTTGTATTTGAGATTTGATGTTTTCAAAGTTAACTTGTATTTGAGATTCCAGATCGCTGATTGCAAAATAAGTTGAGAGGGATTCCTGTGCTATTTGATCAATCAGTTTTAGCCCTATGATGTATTCTGAACTCATTGCATCTCTAAAAATCAGATTCTTAATTACAACTAAACAGTAGTTTGAAGGGTTATTCTTGTATTCTTCGACATAGGTGCGAACGACTTCTCCCAGTCTTTCAAGAAAATGGTTCTGAGCTGATTCAGAGGTTTTTAGTTGTAGTCGCTCTAACTCAAAATTTTTTGAAATTTCAGTGCATCGACTTGTTCCATCAGCGAATGCCGCCGAAGAATATAATAAAAGAAAGAAGCAGAGTTTAGTTGTCATTAGATGTATATGGTGGTGCATTTGGGGGCGCATCTGGTACTGCTCCTTTCTTTTCTTCTGGATTAATAGGTTCTTGAAGCTCTGGAGCAATAGATAATTCAGGAGGGGTTTTCATTAATTCTGAGAGTACATCTATTTCTTCTAGTAAGTCAGGGATCGTATTTCTTAGTAGATAGGTCTCCTCAAAATATCTGGCATTATCTTGTGCTGTGTCGAATTTTATAGGTTTTATTTTTAGTAAATGTTTTCTCCTTTTTTTGGCAAAATAATTTGAGGCTTGAGTGCTGACTTCATATTCTTCTTTGAAGGATCTAATTATACTATTCAGATCTGAACTCAATTTTTCATATCGTCTCTGATCAAGAGTTCTCCATTCTTTTATTTCCAGTGCTTTATTCCTTAATATTTTAAGATCTGTTGTGGGTTCTAGACCTAGTTCTTTAAAGTGAAGCCATTGATCTTTTGCAACCCAATCCCATCTCTTTTCTTGGATTTCGATTGCGGCTAAAAGTTTTCGTTCTGATTCCCTATAGATGAGGATGTGATCTGGTTTTTCTGCTATTTTAATTTCAACTTGTTTTGTTATCCAGTCTTTGCTTGGCCATTTTTTATTAAGCCCGGTTTCTCTAGAAGCATCAAAACCCAGTAGCTCAAGTTCTGTCTTTATTACATTTTCTGCATTAATAAGGACATTCTTTTTTAAGAGTTTAAAAACATGATGTACTCCCATCATAGTTCCAATAAATCCAGCACTGAATAGAAACTCAGAAGAAAATCGCTGTGTTTCAGAATCTGTTTTTACTATTTCTGATTGCAATTCTTCGTAGTCAATCAGACCCGTCTTACCGATACTAGTGTGAGTTTG
>JAHFAB010000171.1 GCA_023250795.1 Bacteriovoracaceae bacterium | reverse complement strand
CTGTGTAGTCTTCTGGATTTGACCCAGTAAAGGTCTGTGAATGTGGCACTTCGATTGCAAGATTTCGTTTAGCACTTGGGTTGAAGACTAAATAAAGTTGTCCCTCTTCTGTTTGATCCCAAGCATAGAGAAACCAGTGTCCACTATCTATGTCATATAATCGCTTGATCGAGTATCCAGCCACAGAAGCTTTGTTTTGTTCAATTGAGCACCACTCGTGATTATTAGAGTTTGTAGAGTTATTTTCAATAGCATCCAAAACAGCGTTGAGAAATGTGATAAATTTTGTTTGTCTATCAACACTGGGCGTGACGTATTTAGTAGTTGGATGGTCAATGTCTTGAATAGACGAAATCAAACTTTTTTTTAAATAAAAACTATTAATATTTGTTTGTTCGGTTTTAGAGCAACTTAAAAACAAAACAAAAAAAATAACTAAATAACATTTTTTAGAAAACACAGTTTGAACACCTACCAACTTATTATCGGAATTTTATTTAAAAAAACAATATTCCAGTGGCTTAATAACGCAGCATAGTGTGAAGCTGTGTGTCACTCAAAAACATCAAAAGATGCAGTGAGTTAGTAAATTGTTCTAGTAAAAAAGACGAATCCAGTTACGATTTCGTGAATAGGGGGGGATCTATGGTGCAAAAATTATTGTTGATATTTGTTTTACAGATCTTAGTCAGTTCATTTGCGTTTTCTGGGATTCGATTACCGATTCATTCTTTGAGAGACCAAAGTTCAACTGCTCATTGTTGGGCATATGCTTCGAGTCACTTATTAGAGACTCGGACATTAGACCGAGAGTCTATGGACGTCATTATCAATATAGAAAAGGATGTAAAGTACTGGGTAGATTACGAAAGGATGCTTTATAATTTTCAGACTAAAAAAGATTTTTATATGGGCTCTTACGAAGGTGGTTGGCAAATCGAATATTGGGAAAGTTTTCTAAAGCATGGAAAAAGTATTTATCAAGTAAAAATCAATCCTCCTCAGATTTTATATCCATTATTTGATTTGTACTCAAAGAATTTAGGCTTTATCGACAGTCCAAGACCTACCCCAGATCCGACACTGATATCTCTCGAAGCTGTCGCAGAGAAGCTCAAAGGAAATGATTTTAAATCTGAGTCAGAGGTCATCTCCTTTGCTAGAGATTATTTGGATAGACTCTATGGAAAAAACTCAGAGACTACGGATTGGTTTGATCACGAAATAAAAACTGAGGAGACCTCTAAATATATCTTGGGAAAAGATTATGGTGCAAACCATGAAACCGATTCTCTTGTTTTAGTGAAGCCGGTTACTGATGGGAAATTTGGCTGGGTTAGATATTTGCAAGATCGCTATTGGGGATACCGTTATGATCAAACGAAAATTCTAAAGCTGATCGAATATTCTTTAGATCAACACTGGCCCGTGACGTTTGATAACGTTTATCATGCGATGACTCTCATCGGTTATGAGAAAAAAGGGGGAGACATCTACTACGCCGTTGTTGATTCTGCTCCAGGTTCTATCTATTGGAAAGCCTCAAAAGACATGCTCACTCAGCTCAATTTGGTTACTTTTTTTAAGGAAGCTATTCAGGGACAAATTCCTCCCAGGGCAGGGGAGAGCGTGCTTCGCTTTCCTTTGGGGTTTATGCTAGACCACTACGATCACGTAGATTTTCCACCGAGATAACTGCAGGGGTAATATGAAACTGAGCCAAACTGTTTTTGCTGTACTTTTATATCATTCCTTTGCTTGGGCTTTGCCCTCCATAGAGGTGGTACAGTCTGTGCCCATGGAAACTAAACTTTTAGTTCCGGGTATTCGTCAAACACAAGAGGTTTGGTTGGAGATGATCCAGGGTGCGAAGTCTAAAATAGATCTAGAACAGTTTTATGTGAGCGATGAGGCGGGACAGGCGTTAGCACCTGTTCTAAGCGCAATCCGGGAGGCTGCAAGTAGGGGAGTAAAAGTTCGATTTTTAGTGGATACAAAGTTCTTTGCAACCTACCCGGATCCCATCAGCCAGTTGGGACATGTTTCTGGTATACAAGTGAAGAAAGTGGATTTTGCGTCATATGGGGGCGTTCAGCACGCAAAATATTTTATTGTAGATGGCAGAAATGCTTTTGTCGGGAGCCAGAATTTTGATTGGCGTGCGCTCAGTCATATTCACGAGATCGGTCTCAGAGTGGATGATCTGCTTGTGGGTGCAGATTTGGAGATGATTTTTGAAAAAGATTGGGCCATGGGTTCTTTGTTTGTTGAAGAGTCAAATCTATTGAGAATGCCTGGGGTAACTACTGTGGTTGCCTCTCCTACCAAAGCAAATCCAAGTGGAATTTCCGATACTCTTTCAGAAGTGTTGAAGCTAATCGGTGAGGCAAAAGAGGTTTTAAAACTCCAGGTGATGGAGTATTCGACACATATATATGGAAGTATAGAAAGATGGAAAATATTAGATGACGCCTTGAGAGCTGCAGCAGCCAAAGGAGTGCGCGTCCAACTGCTCGTTGACGTCTCGGATCTCAAAAAAGCAAAAGACGATCTATTGGGCTTGGCCCAAGTCAAAAATATAGAAGTAAAAACCGTGACTATCCCTCAGTGGTCTGGAGGTGCAATTCCTTTTGCGAGATTGATACACAGTAAATACCTTGTTGCAGACCATGTGAGTTCTTGGGTGGGAAGTGAGAATTGGAGCCAAGGCTATTTTATGAATACAAGAAACGTGGGTCTTCTGGTCAGTAGACCAGAGATTTCCGCACAGCTTGAACAGGTGTTTGATACTGTATGGCTGAGTGAATATTCTCTCAAGCTTCAGTGAAGAGAATATTGAATACATCTGATTATTAAAAAAATATCTTGATCCCATCTAAAAACCTGGTTATAACGCACAACACTACGGGGGAATCTCTTTTAGAGATTTCAAAAAATGAACTAGGGGGAGATCTATGAAACAGGGTCATAGAGTTGTAGGGGGCTTTTCAGCGTTTTTAATGGTTTTATGCTTTGGAATATCGGCAGTTCGGGCTGATGACCTAGAGGTGAGAAAAAAACTGGATGGCCTACTTGTCTATGTTTCTCAAAGAAGTACGGCCAATATTGAACTAGTCAAAAAGGCAGTTGGAGTTTTAGAAGGCGAGGGAACTGGGGTGAGTTTGGACCAACAAGCCAAAGATCCAGAGTTAAAATATGAAATCTTGATTTGGGCTTCTCAAGCCTATTATTGGCTTGGTACGCACATGGGCACAATTCATGATTTGCCAATCAATGGTGTGAGAGATGTAGACCCAGAAGAACTAGATTCCAATGATCGTGAAGCGAGAAAAAATTTCTTTCAGATGGGAAAAAGCAGGGCTAAAGCTGCACAAGATGTAAATACTAATTATGCAGATGGTTACTATTTTTATGCACTGAACCTAGGCCAATGGGGTGAAACCAATGGAGTCATTTCCTCTTTGATGCATTTGCATGATCTGAAATCAAATCTAAAACTCATGCGACAGAAAAATGCCCGAGTGAATTCCAAAGACGGTCAGACTGTCTCTGGCAATGCCATGGATGGAAACGGAGCAGATCGAATTGAGGGAATGATGGTTCTCAAGCTTTTTCAAAATCATTATCCGACTGCCAAACTAGATGACGCAGTGGCTCTTCTGAAGAAAGCTCATGAGGACTCTCCTACCTTTGGTCTGAATACTTATTACTACACATTGGCACTCAGAGAGGCGGGCAAAGAAGACGATGCCTGTAAACTACTCGATGAATTAAAGGGGAGAGACAAGTCTTATTTTGCTGTTTCTCGTTTGCCTGAGAGCCTGGAATCTCAGGAGCTGGCACGTGAAGAAAGACCCTAAGGTACAAAGGTCTCAAGGTTTTTTGAAATGGAGTTGGAGTTGTTATGAGAGTTTTATTTGCGGTTTTTTTAGCAGCTTCAACTCCCTTTTTGGACCTAGCCCATGCAGAAGACCTCAAGACTCCCATTGAGTTGGAGTCGACACAGGTTTTACCTAGAGGTGTAAGAAATCCGAGATTGAAAAATCTCATCATGTTCATTGATTCTCGATACGGTGCCAATGGTGCGGTTGAGCCTCTAGGTAATCAGCTCAATCAGTCTGTCACTTGGCAAACGATGATTGCTAGTCAGAAAACAACGGATGATCAAGAGATGCTCAAGGGTTTACTCCTGGCGAGTCATATTGGAGATTGGGATAAAAATGGGCCTGGTTCTACCACTGGAGTGGTCAATACCTATGTCAATGCGAAGGTCCCAGTGCTTGCTTTTGGCGTGACTGATCACCTCACTTTGGCTCTGGCAGTTCCAGTTATCAAAGTAGAAGTCGGCGCAGATACTGGTTATGTGAGCCGAAATACTAAAGACACTCAGAGTTTTTTTGACAGTCTCTGTGCGAGCAATCCCGTGAAATGTAATCAAATCAAGGCGCAACTCCAAGATGCAACAAATCAAAAACTTACGGCCTATGGGTACGAGAGCATTCATTCACAAACAGTGAGTGGGATTGGGGATGTGAAATTAGTTTCAAAATATCTTTTTCGTCATAATGAAAAAAATGATTGGACACTCAAGGGTGAACTGACGTTTCCCACTGGGATTCGCCCTAATCCAGACAAAGCTTTGGATGTTCCTACCGGTGATGGACGTTATGCTTTTTCAAAATCACTGATTTGGGATCATAAGATTCTTCCCGCTTTGACTTGGAATACCTATGGAGGCTACACAGCATTTTTTTCTAACCATGTGGTCAAGCGCATTCCCACTGTTTTAGACGCGCTTTCTCCTGATAAAGAAGAGCTCAAAAGAAAGATGGGACACCTCATCTCGGGCGGGACTTCTTTGAGCTACCGGTTCTTACCTCTGGGGCTGAGTCTGGGGTTAGGATACGGCGTTCAATACTTATCTCAAACTCAGTACGAAGATGGTGCGTTTCAATCAGATCGTTACCGACTTTTAGAAGAGGCCTCCCCTGCGCAACTGCTTCACACTTCTACACTCATGGCGGGATTTTCTACAGTGGAGATGTATCAGGCGGGCGGATCGCTCTTACCCTTTCAAGCTAATTTGGCTTGG
>JAHFAB010000170.1:4451-5097 GCA_023250795.1 Bacteriovoracaceae bacterium | reverse complement strand
AAATGAAATCGGCGTGGGCATCCCCTCACTTAGTTCAGGATTTCGAGCCAAATTCAGATCCACCTTATATTTTGCTGTGAGATCTAAAACTTGTTCGCCCACATTTTTCCCATTGTAAAAAACACTCACTCGAAAGGATTGGGCTTGGTTGACAGATGAGTCGTTCAAACGGAATTCGAGCAAGTCCCTTACGGTCGTCAGGCTTTTGCGTTTGAGGTCCTTGATCAGGAGGTTTTCCGGATCACTGATAACAGAACCATTTGCATCGAAGGCCTGGATTTGGACTCGGATATTTTTCCCATTCAAAGTTTGTTCAGAGAAATTTCTCAGTCTGAGCAAGACTCGCAGAGCCTCGCCTGGTTCGTAAACTCCGTTCGGATAGGTTTCTAAAACCTCTGTGGAAAGCAAGCGCACAGGTCTGTTTACGAAGTCTTGAGCTTCATCTGAGCGCCCCCTTTGATACTCTTGTTCAGCATATTTTGGATACATTTCGTCATATTTTGTTTTCTTAGCTTGTTGAAAGGACTGGTTGTAGAGCTCGTGATAGCGCTCGGAATAAGCTTGAGCTCGAGCGTTCTCAAAATGCTTATTATAGGCCGTGGGATAAGTGTCTTGATAGGCGCGATCCGAAGCAGAGCTAAAGCTG
>JAHFAB010000170.1:0-4441 GCA_023250795.1 Bacteriovoracaceae bacterium | reverse complement strand
AAGCTGGGTCCGTAGGCTTGATCGTATGCTCTGCGGTAGGCGGGTTGATACGCGTAACCGTAACCCTCTCGGCGACCAGCATCATAGCCTCGCTGATACTCTTGTGGATACTGGTGATTTTTTGCATCATTACAGCCTTGATTCCAGCTCGTTTGATAAACCTGATTGTAAGCCGAGTGATAATCCGAGCCGTAGGAATTTTGAAAACCAGAATTATATCCTGAGCGATAACCCGATTGATAGGCGTCTGTATCAGCTTGCTCAGCGTAGGTCCTACGCGGATTGTAATAACGGTAGTCGGGGTTTGCACCATGGATGTTGAAGTCGTCGTCTCTGTGGTCATTCGGCAAGGTTTTGTTTAGATCTTTGTCACGGTGAAAAAAATCAGGAGTGGGTTTCTGAGAGAACTCGTCTTGAGATTCGATGGGCTCCGCAAATCTCTCGTCTTTGTAGGTCTTACGGCCACGAGGGTAATCCACAGATAGGGCTTGGTCTTTAGCCTCTTGATCTCCAGCGACGAGACCATCTGCATATCCTTGAGCCGAAGCATTAGATTGGTTGGCTTGCTCAATTCCTTTTTGTCTTCCTAGAGGAGTGGCGTCTCGATAAGCATCTCGATCGGCTCTCTCTTGCCCATCACGAGTGCCATCACGTTCTCCACTGTTTTGCCCGTCGATTCGGCCTTGTCTCTGCCCTTCATTTTGGCCTTCGTATTCTCCTTGGATGTATCCGTCGCGATGTCCACGGTCGTACTGGCGTTGCATTTCTTCTCGCTCACATTGTGCATACCCTGCGCGGTATCCCACTTCTCTCCCGTCCTTCGTGCCATCCTCCTGGCCCCTGACTTGTCCTTCACGATTCCCGTCTGGAATGCCGTCTGTAATTCCCTCTTGTTGGGATTGTGCAGGGTTGGCCGCTATGACGTTGTGAGAAAGTAATAAAATACTGACGAAAGAAATTAAGAAACGATTTTGGTTCCCCATAAGCAATGATCCCCCCATAAAACTGGCCAAAAAAACTGAGGTGACTCTATACGAGGATTTATTTTTAGAAAAGGCTCAGCGCGTTATTTCGCAAAACTACATTCTTGTTTTTTTCTTTGGTTCTTCTTCACCGGAATCGTCGTTATATTTAGCTCGATGTTTGCCTTTGGAAAATTCTTCTGCTCCCGGGTAGGTGAATACTTCCATGAGAGCACCGACCATGGTGTGGTCCAGTTGGTCAGCTTGAAGACTAATCATTTTTTTAATCCCCTCGTGGGGTTGGCATCCCTGTGGACTGTTGGGATTTTTGATGACGTGATTGCAAAACTCGTTCGCAACTGAAATCACTTTTGCCATGGGATGAATATTGTGTTTTTTTAATCCGACAGGAAAACCAAGACCTAAACAGTTTTCGTGGTGCTGAAGCGCAATTTGGAGAATGTCTTGTGGGATACCTTTGACTTGTCTCAGGATTTCCATGCCCCTTAAGGGATTGGTTTCTAGAATCTTGACTTCTTCTATGGTGAGCTCATTTCTTGTTTTATTTAAAATTTCTCTATCAATTTCCTTTTTTCCTATGTCGTGTAATAGGCCACCCATAGAAACTTTGAAAATATTACTTTCAGAGCTCCACTTCAGAGCTTTTGCGATCATGGCTCCATAAAGACTCACTCCTAAACTATGGGCATATAAAAAATCGGTATGCTGACCAAGTATGTCTAATAGTTTCATGAGGTCATCTTGCTCTGTGATGAGTGCCACTGAGGTTTCTACCACAGATCTGGCTTGATCAAAGGATTCTTCGTTTACGCCATGGAGATAGAGGTCTTCTAAAATGAGTTCGCCCGTATTTTTTAGGAAGTTGAATTTTTTAATTTTACTAATCGATGAAACTTTACTGAGCCCAGGCGTGAGGATCATATTAAAGTCAATGTATTTCCCAAAGTCCTCTTTTTTCATGTACAGATGTCGTATGTTTTTTTCTTTGAAAGCTTTGACTCGATCCGCAGTGAGATCTGCACCTTGATTCGCAATTTTGAGGTATTTCTGGCTAGAAAGTCGGATAAAAATGGGATACTTCATTTCTCGGCCAGCGATGAAATCGTCTATGCCGACCTTACAGTAATGAATATCAATACTTTCTTCAGCTTGTTCAGGAGGGGGTTCTCCAAAGTGTTCTTTCAAAATATCAAGTAAAGCTTCTTTTTTAAAAGGTTTGGATAAAAAATGATTAGCCCCCAAATCAAGCATTTCCTGGCTTTGACCTACTTCGGCATAACCCGTCATTAAGACTACTGGGATTGGCTTGGTCCGTTTTACGAAATGGAGGAGTTCAATTCCGTTGATCTCAGGAAGGCGAATGTCAGACACTACGAGATCGCAATTTTCTATCCCCAAAATATTTTGTGCATTCCTACCATTGTTGGCTTCTAGAACTTTATATCCATTGAGTTCAAGTATTCTTCTGATGACATTTCGAAAAGAGTTGTCATCTTCGACTAGGAGGATTTGTTTTTCGGCGATTTCTTTTGTTGGTTTTTGAACTTGGGGCATTTCTACTGATTATAAACTGAGTTTAAAAAAGAAAGAAGCTTGTTGTGTGGTGGCAGTGGGTCAGAGATTCAAAATTCGAAAGTAAAGACGACCCCTGCGCTGACCGCCGTTCCAATGAGATTAGCAATCATGTCACCTCCGGAAGGGGCGGGGTCTATAAAAAGTTCTTTAGCAGCGCCGACTGTCAGCGTAAACAGACTCGCGTAGAGGACTGCTTCCCAGCGTGGAAACTGTTTTGTTTCTAAGAAGCGTGTACCTGTCAGAGAAAGTCCATAGCTTGCAGCCATATGGAGCTGTTTGTCGGTTTGTTTGAAACTAAAGGGGTCAGATGCGGCGTGGGATGATTTCAGTGGGAGAGTGAGCGTGGAAAGAGCGAGTAACGTAGTGACCAGCTTAACCTTAGAGTTGTGTTTCATCTGTCTGATTGTATAAAATTTTCAGGATTTTGGTAGAGGATTTTTTAGTCAAAAAAATGGCGGTGAGTGGCGACCGGTGGGGAGAGATGCGCGATCACAGGCAGTGTAAAAAATGGGTTGAATGAGTCCATTTTTTTTTAAAAAACGGACTTATGCAACCCAGTGGTATGATTGGTGAGAATTTTATGAAATTAAAATCTGATGAACAAGCAATTGAAGATGCTTTAGAGCTTCCTTTAAGAACTCAAGCCACAAAAGCTCGTCTTAGGAGATTTCAAGCCGATGCAAAAAAGCAGGTTGCGTGCAAGAAATGGGTATTTTTTTTCAAACACAGGTTATGAGTAAGCCCAAAGTCAAAACATTGACAGAAAATCTGAGAGGCGCTCAGAAGGCCCCCCCTTTGAACTTCGCAAAAAGTGAAGTGTTATGGATGAAGGGGTCTGGCCTTTGCCTTGCGCATTTCACTTTTTGCGAAGTTCAAGGCGGTAGTCTTCTGTTTTCTCTGTAAATGACGCAAGTTTTCGTGTGAGAAAACCTGATTTTTTCCTATAACCCACCGATAAAATAGATATGAGGGACTTTCTCTGCCCGAAGAAGCAGGTGAAGAAGCAGGTCTTCACTTATCTCGCGATTTTCGCTTGGACCGCGATTTTTTCACCTCGGGTTTTCGCAGCTCCTCCCCCGGGGAGGTGCATAGACATTTTGCTAGGCGCTTTTGTCAAAGACGGTGGAACGGGGGGAGTTCTTCCTCATAACCCGAGCCCGAAAACTTGGACTCCAAAGTTAGAGGCGGTCAAAGAGCGGCTCGAATTTATCGCCAGTCTCTTAGAGCGACATCCTGGGATGATCACTAAAAATCTTTCATTTCGAAGGAATTTATTAGAAGCTTTTGCGCCAGTACCGGAACTGATCAAAGCATTGGGGGAGCACGCAGCTTCTTTGGATGTCACTCCAGCTGAGATCCTACATGCAAAATACACTTCTTCTGGCGAAGTAAGGTATGACCAGAGTAAAATACAGGAGTTCAGAGAAGCGAGAGCCAAGGACTTAGAAGAACTAAACCTCCGGGGTAACACCTTGGCCGAAGAACTTTCGCTCATCAAACAAGATTCCTCAAAAAATGGGAAATTAGACGCAGATCTTTTCACAAACCAAATCAAAAAACTCATGCGGGTCATGCCATTGGTCTACGATTCTCAGGGCAAACGGATTTACTCTACGCCTGAACAAACCGCGGAGTTAAAAGCCAAATTAAGCACCATGACAGTGGGCGATTTTCAAAACTTGTATTTTGATTTGGTGGAACAGCATTTGGCAAGAGTGGTGAAAAAAGCTGCAGAACAAAAAGGTTTGGGAGATGTGATAAAATTTTTCACTTCCACTCAGAGCGAGGTTTACAAAAATAAATTGAAACAAGCGCTCACGCCTCTGGGTGAAGATGGAAATGCAGTTTCCACTCGGGAGCTATCTCTTGAAAGTCTTTCAGCT
>JAHFAB010000169.1 GCA_023250795.1 Bacteriovoracaceae bacterium | reverse complement strand
GTCTCATGCGTCACCCGGTCTTTCTGACAATCACAATGGTGGAAATAGCAGTTCGCTAACTTCACAACTCTGGGATTCGAGCGAGCTCTATAGAAACGCAGTCACGGAGCTCAGAGAAGCGGCCAACACGATGCGACTGGATCCAAATATTGCTGAAAGACTCAAAGTCCCTAAACGCGCTCTAATCGTAAGCGTACCGATCCGCCTAGATGACGGAAGCATTCGTTGCTTCGAAGGCTATAGAGTGCAACACAACATCACTCTTGGGCCAGGAAAGGGAGGGGTTCGCTTCCACCCTGAAGTCAATCTCTCAGAAGTGGCGGGCCTAGCCATGCTCATGACGTTCAAATGCTCCCTTGTCGGCCTCCCTTTGGGAGGAGCAAAGGGTGGGATCCGAGTGGACCCGAACAAACTTTCACGACAAGAGGCCCAATCCCTCACTCGTCGCTACACAAGTGAGATTAATATGATCATTGGTCCAGACAAAGACATCCCGGCACCAGATATTGGAACTGATTCTCAACACATGGCCTGGATGATGGACACCTACTCTCAAGAAAGAGGTTTTGCAATCCCTGGAGTTGTCACTGGAAAACCCATTGAAATCGGAGGATCCCTCGGAAGAAATGAAAGCACGGGGAGAGGAGTTGTATACACGATTGAACACGCTGTAAAACATCTGGCCACTCAGGGAAAATCCGCAATAAAAAATATTGACTCGAACACCACTGTTGCTGTCCATGGATTTGGAAAAGTAGGAGCGGTAGCTGCTTTTGAAATTCACCAAAGAGGCGCAAAAGTAGTGGCTGTGAGTGACTATACGGGTGGCATATTCAATAAAAATGGACTCAATATTCCAGAAATTCTCAAACACACTCGCCAGAATTTACCCCTAAGTGCTTACCGTGAGGCTGAACCCATTTCAAACGAAGATCTATTTGCTCTCAAAGTCGATATTCTCATACCTGCTGCCATTGACGGAGTCATTACAGCGAAAAACGTAAACAAAATCAAAGCTGGAATTATCGCCGAAGGAGCCAATGGCCCTGTCACTTCTGAAGCGCTCAAAGAATTAGAAGAACGCGGCGTTTTTCTCATCCCCGATATTCTATGCAATGCAGGAGGCGTGATTGTCTCTTATTTTGAATGGGTCCAAGGCATGCAAAACTTCTTTTGGAGTGAAGCCGAGGTCAATGAAAAACTTGCGGAAGTCCTCTCTACGGCCTTCAAGAAGGTCATTGATATCCAAACCCAATATAAATGCGGAATGAAAACGGCTGCTCTCATTGCAGGAGTTGACCGATTGAATAGAGCTATGCTACTACGCGGACTGTTTCCTTAGTTCTTTATAAGGGGGGGTCACCATGGTTTATTTGTTTTTTTTCTTAAGTTCTAGCGCTTTTGCTTGGGATGTCCATCAGAGTTTGATGCCTTGGGTTGTCAGGGGACTGCCTGGGTCCATTCAAAAAGAACTGTCTTCGCTTCCAGTGGTCCCCTCTGCACAAAATGAAACTCAGAATTTGATTCGAGAATTGCAACTCAACCCGGCCATTCAGTTCCAGCCCTTAGCTGTAAGAAATGTAAAAGATATTCTCGTCAGTGGCGCCGTTGACGAACCCGATCATGGGATGGATCTCAATTTAGACAAATCTGCGGATCCCAATAATGACCGAAAATATACAGGTGGAGGACGAGGCGTTGATGGCCAAGGATTTCGCCATCTTTATTTCGCAGGTTGGAAACTCTCTCACCCTGTTTCTACTTTTCAAATACCGGCCAGATCAGTGGGACTCGCACCTGGACGCGCGGAAGTCATCGCTCAAAAAGCACGCCTTCTGATTTTAGGCGGAAATAATATCTGGGGTTTTCGTGTTTTAGAGTGGGCGATGCACTACATCCAAGACCTCTCGCAACCCTACCACAGTGTCCAAGTGCCCAATTTGTTCATGCTTCCTTTTTCAGCTCTTCTGACTTGGCCTACATCCGAAGGATTTGACCACTTGATAAAAGAGTCTACGAGAACTGTTTCGAATTACCATCACGCCTATGAGCTTTATACCTTGGCACAAATTCTAAAGGGAGATCACTCCCCCTTTGCTGAGTGCATGCTTCACGCTGAAAAATACTCTGGCTTAAAATTTTCTCCGTCACAAGGGACACCCAAAGATTTGGCTCTAGAAGTTGCGGAAAACTCTCGCGAGCTCGCATCTCAGGTGGGATCACTCTCCGTTGATTTTTTTGGAACTGAGATCAAAAATCCTGAGCATGACCTCGCGGTAAAAAAGGGTGACCTGAACTACCAGGAATTGGCTGAAAATCCAGCTCTGAAAACACCTCGTGACGCCCTTCATGCAGTCACATGCAAGGCTCTTGCGAACGGCGTCTCAGCTTCCAGGAAACTCATTGAGTGGGCACTTGTAAAACCACAACAGGAGAGCGTGGTGAGTTCGAAATAGGTATTTTTGGGTTATTATTTCTGTAACTCCTCTCCAGCTAAATAAGCTGGAATACACTCTACAGTCACTATTGGATTTTGAAAGTTAAAAATCCGTGGAGGCGCCAAGGAGAGAAGCGGAGTGAAGACTTTTTTTATGTAAAAAAGAGATCAAACTTTGTTCAACTTGTCTTTTCATATCAATAGGATATCAAAAATACATGTTTTTAGGAAATATATTTCCTAAAAATGTATGTTTTCTGGAAATATATTTCCTAAAAATGTATGTTTTTGATATCCTATTGATATGAAAAGACAATTCTGATCAAAATCCCTACTTATTCAACCCCAAATCCTTCATCTTAATCTGCAATCCCTTGCGAGATAGTCCCAGTTTCTCGGCCGCTCGAGTGACGTTTCCCTCAGTCTCTGACAACGCTTTTTCGATCAAATCTCTCTCTAAAAACTGGGTTTGCCTTTTCACTGTTTCTTTGAAGCCCGTGCTCTCTCCCTGCTGAGGTAAGCGATCGCCCAAAGCCACCAAAACCTCCTCGGGTAGATCTTTGGTCAAAAGAACATTTCCCTCAGCCATCAAAATCATCCGCTCAATTGCGTTTTCGAGTTGTCGAATATTTCCAGGCCAAGCATATGCTCGAATGGCATCTAAACAATTTGGTTCAATGCTAGAAATATTTTTCTTTAGCTTCAAGTTAAACTGCTGAACAAAACCCTTCACTAAAAGTTCGATATCTTCTTTTCTTTCGCGTAGTGCCGGGAGGTGAATGGGAAATACGTTTAAACGGTAAAACAAATCTTCTCGCAGTTTTCCACTCTTCACCTCTTGCTCAAGATCTTTATTCGTCGCCGCAATAATCCTCGCGTCGACTTTCAGGGTATGCACGCCTCCCACTCTCTCAAACTCCTGCTCTTGCAAAATACGAAGGAGCTTGACTTGCATCTCAAGCGGCATCTCAGCCACCTCATCTAAGAAGAGAGTCCCTTCGTGAGCTAACTCGAAACGCCCGGGTTTCGACGTCACAGCGCCCGTAAAAGCTCCCTTTTCATAGCCAAAAAGTTCACTTTCAATCAGAGTTGCAGGAATCGCTGCACAATTGATTTTAATAAAAGGTTTTTTGACTCGAGAAGAATTTCTGTGGATCTCATAGGCCACAAGTTCTTTTCCCGTCCCACTTTCCCCAGTAATCAATACCGTCGTTGGAGAGTTTGCAATCTTGGCTATGATCTTGAACACTTCTTGCATCCCTGCACTCGCACCAGTGAGTGATGAGGCCGTCTTTTGAGGAACCGCCTCAGTGATAGCAATCGGTTCTTTCTCCCTTTGAGCAAAAGTCAGCACAGCCTTTTGCACTACAGACAAAAGCTCAGCTTGATCAAATGGTTTTGTAATATAATCAAAGGCACCTCTTTTTAGGGCTGAAACAGCAGACTCGACCGTTCCATAAGCGGTGATCACAACCACAGGCACTCTTGGGAAATGTTTCTGACAATACTCCAAAATTTCCATCCCCCCAGGACCTGGCATATAAAGATCCGTGATAATGACTTGGGGATTTTCGGCATCAATGGCTCGAAGTGCTTGCTCGCTACTATTAAAAACTAAGGCTTGAAAACCCGCTCGCTCGAGCATGGCCTGGATAACAAAAGTAATGTTTCTCTCGTCATCTATAACAATAATTTTGGGCACGACTATTTTTGGCTTAGTCTCCATACTCAATATACCTACTCCGTGTGCTTCTGTTGTGCAAAAGGTAAAATGACGCTAAACCGAGTCACCCGATCCTCTTCACTAAAAACTTCGATCCTACCCCGATGGGCTTCTATAATTTTTTGACAAATCGAAAGCCCGAGCCCAGTTCCGCTGGGTGAGGTCGTGTAAAAAGGGATGAAAATTTTATCCAAAATCTCTTTTTTTATCCCTGTCCCATTATCTTCAACCCATAGACTCACCTCTTTGTGGGGGCCTTCGCCTGCAACTTCAATTTGAATTTTTACTTTTCCCCTCTCAACATTTTCGAGTGCTTTCAGGCTATTTTGGATTAAATTTAAAATCACTTGCTGGATTTGTTCTGGCGCCCCCAAAACTTCCGCTCGACTCTGAGCGGGAAGAAACTCAATCAAAATATGTTTCGGTACTGTGGGTCTTAAAAGCTCAACCGTCTTTTGTGCAAGAAAAGAAATATCCACTTTTTTAAACTCGACAGCATCAGGCTTCGAATATTCTAAAAACTGAACTACCACCCGATTGAGCCGATCGACCTCTTCTACAATGACTTTGAGAAAGCGGCTTTCTGGCCGATCCAAAGCAGGATCCAAATACTGGGCAGCTCCTTTGATTGCTCCCAGAGGATTTCTAATTTCATGCGCGAGCCCAGCCGCCATTTCCCCGAGTGAAGCCAAGCGCTCCTTTTCTCTCTGCCTCACGTAGACTTCCATATTGCGTAAAGTTTGTGCGGCTTCTTCAAAGTACGGGTAGAGAATGGAAAGCAAACCCCAATTGCTTCCCCAAGGTTCCGGTGGAGCAGAAACAGCTAAAGTCATAAAACCCAAAATTTGACCTGAATTAAAGAGAGGGATCAGAAGATTGCAATCAAGTGCCTTTAATCCTTGGATCAGTCCAAGCAAAAATGTTTTTTGCTGTTGGCTAGCAGAACGATCCATCTCATTTT
>JAHFAB010000168.1 GCA_023250795.1 Bacteriovoracaceae bacterium | reverse complement strand
GCTAAATAAATCAGAAAAAAGAACTATACAAACCCACAATCGTTTGGTTCAATCGGGAGTTAATCCAAGGGGGGATTATCTATGAAACCAACAATGATGTTTGTAATCTGTTTTTTTCTTTCCAGTTCTTCATGGGCGATGGGAAACAAACCACCACCCAGCAGCGACACAAATGAGGCCATAAAAAAATTGGCTCAGACGTTCGTAATGAATCCTGTGATCGGTGCTGTAGAAGAGCAGTTTTTAAACGCTAAAACGCCTGTTTTTACAAGAAATGCTGACGGCGATATGTCTTTTACGAATGCAGTAGAACCCAACAGACACTATGATTGTAAGATTTTTTATGTTTTGAGCCGAAGCAATGCGCTTGTCGGGCCAGAATCTACGGCTTGGTATCAGTTTAGTCCTTGGGGTGATCTCTTATTGATCAATAAAGCCTATGAGGTTTACCACCGAGTACACAACTACGTACCCCACTATCTTCCTCTGAAGCCTGATCAGACCAACGAACTTTGGGGACAAGACGATAATGGCACTTATTACGAAGCACTCCGCGTAAAGAAAAATGGGGATTTGATCCTCATGGGTTTCTCAGACCGTTTTGCTTGGGCAAGACAGGCCCTAGGTGTTTTCAGCATGGATGAACTGGCAACAATCTTATTAACAGCTGTCCAAGGGTTTGCCGTACAACTTCCATTTCCGTTTGACGTTCAAGGCAAAATGATTGATGGCTTGATTATCGGTTTTGGCGTCTGTCCAAAAAATCCAAGTCCCACTTTCATGGCGATTGGCGATGGCATGGAAGCACTCAAGTATCTAGAATACGAAGAAAGCCTACAGAAATAATACTCCGTTTTTCTAAAGGGAGCCCCTGTTAACGCGGGGGCTCTTTTTTGCATACAGTTCTTTTTACTGCTCCACTAGCTCCACTCTTCTGTTTTTAGCGCGCCCTTGCTCCGTTCTATTTGTATTCACTGGGGATAAGGGACCGATTCCGTCTGCCCTCAGTCGAGTCGCTTCTATGGAGTATTTGGTAGTCAGAGAATTAGCTACGGCAACTGCACGACGCTTTGAGAGTTCCATATTGTGTTCAAAAGTTCCTGCATTATCGGTATGACCGACGACATACAACTTTAGATCATTATTTTGTTTGAGAAGCTTCGCTATTTCATCTAAAGCAGGCCAAGACTCTGCCCTAATCTCTGCTTTATCTAAGTCAAATAAAATTCCATAAACCGATGCATGCCCTGAGTTTTTGAGATCCTCAGCAAGTACTGCTGCATTGACCGCAACCAGGCCCTCCTGCATCGGCTTCATTTCAATCGAAGCTACATTTAACACGCGATTGTAGACCTTACTTCTATTGTGATCCGCCCTTAACAGAACCGTCACATAAACATCTCCCTCTTTTTCGCGCGTAAGTTTTGCAACAAGATACCGAAAGTCTGATCCCCCTCTATCACTTGCGTTATATTCTCCAACCCCCCTCAATGTTTTATGTCCCTCACCACAGTCTTTGGGTGAACAAGAGAACAAAAACTGAAATCCCGCTTTTTGGAGGGAGATCTCATAGTTTTTATAAACCTCAAGAGTTGAGCGATTTTCTGGAAACTCATAGTTTACCCATGTCAGCTTCCCTTCCAGGTGCAATATTTTTGCAAAAGCCTCTTTTTTGATGGGGCTCACTGGAACATTGATCTCATCAAAGGCTTGTGATCCCTGACTGCGAACTCTTGAACCGGGATACATCGATATAAAAGACTGTTCTTCGGCATAGGCCATGAGAGGCAAAAAACAGATTAAGATTTTGTACATAGGCGCTCTTCTCCTTCGTGTTAAAAGTGAAAAAAATGAGTATGAATGATTTCCGCTGTTTTTGGGAAAAAACTGTCGGGGGTACACAACCCACTCTATGCTATTACGCAAAAGATGTAATAGGCAGGGGGGAGGGGGGTACCCCCCTGTGGATGGCATTACATGTTTTGAGTAATTGCACAGGGGGGAGTGGCAAAGCGGTGCTGTAGCTGAGTCATTAGGGAAATTGGGCCTGACGCAAACTGACACATTATAAAAAAGATGCATTCGAAGAGACCAAAAATGTTGATAAATTTATCAACAGACTTAAGAGATACTGCAGAATGAATGCATGTACTGGTATACAATTGTGAGTGCAATAGACCTTTTAGGAAATATGGGAGAACGCGCGAAGATATCCCTTGCAGATTTAGAGGGGTACGCTCGGTATGAACAAACGAGATCAGCTGCAAAAGCTGCGATAAAAAAAATAAAAAAAGCAGCTGAGCGTCCAGGCGGTTTGGATCTTGCAATAGAAGACCCTAATCAGGGATCTATAAGTCCTGCGAATACTGAAGGTGCTATCGCTTTAGTGAATGAAGTTCAAGATGCACCAAAAACTGTGGATGGAGCCCAAACAGTACCCGTTGCAAATGCAAAACCCACAGCGGAAAATACCAATAGCGGCAAGAAAAAGAAGGCGGGTTTAGTAAGAGGATGTGTCGATCTCATTTTAAATCTAGGCCGTCATTAAAAATGTCGCTGGAAATGATAACTCATTTAAGTATGTCGGATTTTTGCAAGTTTTGGTAAAAAACCGACATACTTGTCTTTTTGGGAGAGTGGCCCCCATGAAAAAAACTAATGTTATGCCCCTGAGAAATCACCTCAGTTCCTTGCTGGATTACGTTCAGCGGGGCAAAGAACTTCAGATAGAAAAAAGGAACGTCCCCATTGCCCGGATTATTTCCGTCGATTTTCCAACCAAAAATCGGACCAAGCTAGGAGCAGGAAAAGGGACTGTTGCGTTCTTGGGGAGTGTATTAGATCCAATCCCGGCTGAAGATTGGGAAATGCACTCAAGAAGCTCCTTCTAGACACCTGTGCAATTCTTTGAGCAATCAGTGCCCCCGAACAGCTTTCTGCAAAAGCGGAAAAACTTCTCGTTGATAAGAACGCACAGATCTTAGTATCACCCATGAGCTGTGCTGAAATCGCCTGCAGCTTCAGCACCATTTGTGAAGATTTGGCAAATAATGATCGTTACTTTATGGGTTCAAAAAACTCATTAAGTTCTGACCCAACTGGCACAATACGAACACTTCTGAGAGAAGGTTCACCTATTTTACAATTTGGTTCGATTAGTTCTGTTTTAATAATTTTTGTTTCAACATTTCTATTACTATACAAATCAACTTGTTTTTTTAGAATAATATATCCTTTATCACCCGCTTTATTCTCTAAAACATCTGTCAAATATTTCAAACCCTGATCAGTAATTTTACTAAAAAATCTCAAACTAATGCCTCTTGTTTGCTCTAAAATTGAATCTATTGCTTCTTCTTTGCTTAAATTAAATTCACTCAATAGATCGTCCATATTTTGCGTGGGTTTTTCGAATAAAACTTTAATTGCCCTTTTTTTCATTTTTTCACATTTTTCAAAATCTTCATTGTTGTCTTTTTCTTTAAGCCGGTCATATTGACCCAATAAATCTAAGAAACTTTCTGTGTCTTTTACTGAATTAACTGAAAATTCGAATGTAATAAATTTTTGATAAAATCTTATTTTTTCTCCTTCTTTTAGAAAAATACTTTTTGATTTCTCCAAACCAAATCCAGTCCTGATTAATCCACAGGATAATTGAACCTCTAAGTGGATACCGAGCAACAAATCCCCCGGCTTGCGCGCCGCGCACTCTCTGTACACAGAGTCAAACAAGGTGGGCTCTGTTTTTACTCGAATTAGATTTACTGAGGGCTTAGCTGTAGACTTCGTTTGAGCATTAACTATCACTCTAGCTTTCTCACTGTGAAATAGATTGATAACGGATGGTTTTTCTTTCTTTATGAATTCTAAGTTTTTTCCGTCTTTTTGAGTCATCTCAAAAGAAAACTTTAGGTCACCAAATCTTGTGGGGAAAAAACCCTTAACCCCATCATAGGCGCTCACGTCTTCAAAAGAGGCTTCAATAATGTACAGTTCTGGTAAAAAATAAATACTCCCATCCAAATCTTCAATATATTCGACAGAATCTCCATCCCCGTCCTTCAAATTGTGAATTTTACATCCTGTTTTATTAATATTATCATTAGATCGAATTTTTTTTTCATCGCCATGGAAGGCGCCTATTGCTCCATCCTCCTCGCCTGGAGGATCCCCTCCAAACAGGAGGGTTCCTGAACCAACTAAAAAGAGAAGATAAACCATTACTAAAACTCTACTCATAAAAAGCGCTCTTTCGTGGCTCCTACCAAAGCAACCCGATATTTTTCTGTCTCAAAGTTCATCATTTGGAAAGTTTAAAAAAAACAACTACGGTTTAAAATAAACCTCATCAACCTTTTGTTGACCTGATGCTACACCAAAAACATTATCCAAAAGCTCAATGTACTTCTTTAGATTTGTTGAAGTAATTGGATTAGCGCTTAAATACCCATTCATATCTTCAATGAATTTATCAAACTTTGATTGATCATCCTTTGTTACGGTATTTTTTTCACAGTTCCCTTTTGCTTCTTTAAAATGACCATAAAGATCCGTGATAGCGAAAAGTGCTTTTCCCACCTTAAGTAAAGATTTAAAAAAATTTACCCCCCCCTGGGGGTCGTTCTTAAAGACATCAGCAGCAATTGACCCAAGTGCTTTAGACGCATCGTTTACCGCTCGTCCAGCTGCGACAGCCGCAAACATAGCACGTATAGTTTTATTTAGGTTCGGATTAACTTTAAGCTTATCAGTAATAACTTTACCTATAGCTATTTCTAAGCCTGCAGATGCGCAATCCAAAAAAACCTCAGTCACATCAACTTTTTTACACTGGCTACTAAAACCTTGTTTCCACTGCTCCAGTGCAGAATCCGCTGTTTTAAAAAATTCATCTCTCACAAACTTTATACCTGCACTCTTTTTGACTGTAATCAAAATTGCTGTACAAGCAAAAAAAACTGCACTTGCTTTTGCAGCACCCATTATTTCTTGGAATTTAAAATCATGATCATCACCATCAATTTGATGATCTACACTGATCGAATTTGCTAAAGTAGAACTCAATCTCCGAATAAAACTAAGGCCATCTTTGTCTAAGTCTTCTCTACAGCGATCATCAATGTACTTTATTTTATCTTC
>JAHFAB010000167.1 GCA_023250795.1 Bacteriovoracaceae bacterium | reverse complement strand
AAACTGGAGCCATCAAAGAAGACGCAAGCAATAACCATGTACCAAATATTTTCATTTTTATTTCCCCATCTAGCTGAATTGCTAGCTCAAATTTCCCAAAAAGTGAAGTTTAAAGTTTTAGGTGACCTGCGCCATCTCTCTTCACTTTTTGAGAGGTTCAGAGCTAACGGCGAGATTTTTTCTGGCTATCCACATCAGATAGGTGTTAAGTTTGTGGCCAGTTTTATATGAAAAATTTCATTTCCTTATCCCAATACACCAGCATCGGTGGCCAGGCGGTCATCGAGGGTGTGATGATGCGTTCACCCAAATACATTGCCATTGCTGTGAGAAAGCCCAATCAGAAAATAGTCATCCGAAGTTACCCTTACTCTAGTTTTTCAAAACGATTTCCACTTCTGAGAAAGCCTGTTTTTAGAGGAGTTGCGATGTTAATCGAGTCGCTCTTCCAGGGGATTGATGCTCTTAGTTACTCTGCCAATATCGCGGCTGACTCGGAGAAGACAGGCGAAGAACTTTCGAACTGGGCGATCATCGGTTCGATTCTCACTGCTTTTATTTTGGGGATGGGACTTTTTGTGGCCCTTCCGCACTTTCTTACGGCTGTGATCACTGGAAACCCCCATATTGGTCTTACGGCTCAGAGCCCGATTTTTCATCTACTAGATGGGGCGCTCAAAATCACTATTCTACTCATTTATGTTTATTCTATTTCCTGTATGAAAGATATCCATCGCGTGTTTCAATACCATGGAGCGGAACACAAATCGATCTACACTTTTGAAAAGGGAGAAGAACTCATTGTAGAAAACGCACGTAAACATACGACACTTCATCCACGGTGTGGAACAAGTTTTCTCCTGTTTTTAGTATTGATCAGCATTGCAGTCTTTAGTGTTGTTTTTCCTCTTTTTCATCTCACTGATTTTTCATCCAATTCTGTTCTCAATCATATTGTTATGATTTTAATCAAAATAGTTCTGATGCTTCCTGTAGCAGGACTAGCTTACGAATTTATCAAAATGTGTGCTTTTAGAATGGATAATCCTCTGTTTCGCACATTGATTTTTCCAGGAATGTTGCTTCAAAAATTAACTACCCGCGAACCCAGTGACGAGCAGCTTGAGATTGCACTTGCCTCACTCAAACAAGTTCTGGGATTGGAAAAAGGGATCATCTCTCACAATACTCCAGAGTCTAAGAAAGATTTTGAATTAGAGATTGCACAGCTCTCAGAACTCGGACGTGTGCAAGCTCGGGTTTCCGAGTTTCCAGAAGTCTAGCTCCCATGTTTGATAAACTAGAAGCCGTAGAGGCACGATTTTTAGAAATAGAAAACAGACTTTCCGATCCCGGTTTGGCCAATCGGCCGGGAGATTTTCGTAAACTCTCTCAAGAGCATTCGAGCTTACAGGGCATTGTGTTCGAATTCAGAAACTATAAAAAAACCAAAGCTGAAATAGATTCTAACAAAGCTCTCTTAGAAGACGCTGAGTTTGCTGCAATGGCCAGAGAAGAGCTCAGCCGATTACAAGAAGAGCTACAGACCTCTACTAAACAACTCCAACTCTTGCTTCTTCCCAAAGATCCCAATGATGAAAAAAATATTTTATTAGAAGTCAGAGCCGGCGCAGGTGGAGATGAGGCGGCCCTTTTCGTTGGTGAACTTTTTCGAATGTATCTGAGATATGCAGAAAAAATCGGGTGGAGAGTCGAAATTCTTTCTTCGAATCCGACGGGGATTGGCGGATTCAAAGAAATGATTGCGATGGTTACAGGAGTGAAGGTTTATAGTCGCCTAAAATGGGAGGGGGGGGTCCACCGTGTGCAAAGAGTTCCTGCGACGGAAGCCCAGGGCAGGATCCATACTTCGACGGTGACTGTTGCTGTTTTGCCCGAAGCTGAAGAGGTGGACGTGAATATCAATCCATCAGAATTGCGAATCGATGTATTTCGTTCCGGTGGGGCAGGCGGGCAAGGCGTCAATACAACCGACTCTGCCGTCAGAATCACACACCTCCCCTCTGGCTTGGTTGTTGTTTGCCAAGACGAGCGCTCTCAGCTGAAGAATAAAGCAAAGGCCATGAAAATTCTGTGCTCTCGTTTGCTCGATCAAGAGCAGGCCAGGGCGGCGAAAGAACACTCAGACGCCAGAAGAAGCATGGTGGGCACTGGAGATCGAAGTGAACGAATTCGGACTTATAATTTTCCTCAAGGCAGGCTGACCGATCATAGAATTGGCCTTACACTTTATCAATTGCCTGAAGTCATGGAGGGAAAAATCGAAGGGATGATCGACGCACTTCAGACTTATTACCAAGCCGAAGCACTCAAGGCTGAGGGATTACGTTAAATGGAACCGCAGCTGAAAAATTTCGGTCTCGCTCTAAAGTGCACACGAGATCTTCTCAGTTTAAGCCCAGAGCTCCGTGCAAGGGGTTCTATCGAAACGGAGTCTGAGCAAATCGTCCTTGCAGCTTACCGCTCTAAAACAGGGAAAAAACTTTCACGTGTCGAGCTCTACTCTTCTTTACAAGAACCTTTGCCTGGGGAGTGTTCCAAAGAGGTGTTTCACTTGTCTGTAGCTCGTGTAGAGGGAAACCCGCTTCAGCATTTGATCGGTTATCAAACTTTTTTAGATCACGAATTTTCCGTAAGTCCTCACGTCCTTGTGCCGAGGCCAGAAACAGAAGTTTTAGTGACAGAGGCGATTCGCATATTAGAAAAAATCCAACCTAAAGTAGGAATTGAAATTGGAACAGGTTCTGGGATTATTTCTATTGAGCTCCTGTCTCGGTTTTCAGATCTCCAGATGCTCGCTTCGGATATCTCTGAAGATGCTTTGGAGATTGCTCGAAAAAATGCAGATAAAATTTTAGGTGAGGGACATGGTTTGCGTTTTTTTGAAACTGAAGATCCGAAGTACGTTTTCGAAGTTTTTGGGCAGGTTACCCATGTAGATTTTATCGTGAGCAATCCTCCGTATTTGAGCTTAAGAGACGAAATAGATGCAGAAGTTTTTCGTCACGAACCGAGAGGCGCACTTTTTGCGCCTGAAGAAGACTTGCTTTATTTTTATAAAGAGATTGAGAAAAACTCTGGAAAATATCTAAATCTAGATGGTTTTGTTTTTTTAGAGATTCCACATGAAAGGGCTCAGAAAATTTCCAGTTTATTTTCGAGCTCAAAGTGGAAAATGAGCTTAGTCCAAGATCTCACGGGTAGAGATCGTGTTTTGATTGCACAAAGGAAATAATGCTATGAGAAAATACAATGGATAAAATGAGAATTATCGGGGGGCAACCCCTCAAAGGTACTGTGCAAGTGAGTGGGTCAAAAAACGCAGCTCTTCCGATTTTGATTTCTGCTCTTTTGACAGAAGAGGTGTGTGATATTTCTCATGTTCCTGTTTTGCAGGATATTAAGACGGTCTTAAAACTCCTCAATCACCTCGGGGTTCAGACGGATTCTAAAAATGGAAAGGTGCAGCTTTCAGCTAAGAATGTGATGAGTTTCGAAGCTCCTTACGATTTAGTGCGCACTATGCGCGCCTCTGTTTTGGTCTTGGGTCCACTGCTTGCGAGATTTGGGCAAGCCAAGGTGAGTTTGCCGGGTGGGTGTGCGATTGGGGCGAGGCCGATTGGATTCCATTTAACTGGGCTTGAGAAATTAGGAGCAGAAATAAAGTTAGAGAATGGTTATGTCGTAGCGACTTGTAAAAAGTTGCGAGGCGGACGTGTGACTTTCGAGTTTCCAAGCGTGGGTGCCACTGAACACTTAATGATGACAGCAGTACTGGCTGAGGGAGAAACGGTTTTAGAAAACTGTGCAAAAGAACCAGAGATTGTGGATTTGGCAAAGATGCTCCGCTCTATGGGTGCTGAGATTGAGGGTGATGGCACAGAGACGATTGCCATCTCTGGAAAACCCAGTCTGCATGGAACGCACTATCATGTGATGGGAGATCGAATTGAGGCTGGTACATTTTTAGCTGCTGGATTTATAACGGGCGGGGCTGTGACGGTCGAGGGGATCAGCCCAGAGTTTTTAGAGGCAGTACTTTCCAAATATGAAGAAGCAGGCGCACAGATAGAGCGCAAGGAAAACGCAGTGAAACTGGGAGTGATAGAAAGAGCGCGGGGGACAGATGTGATCACTCAGCCCTTTCCAGGCTTTCCAACTGATATGCAAGCTCAATTTATGGCCGTGATGTGTTTGGCGGATGGAGCTTCTGCAATTACTGAAACTATTTTTGAGAATCGGTTCATGCATGTTCCAGAGTTGATCAGGCTTGGAGCGGATATTACGATTCGTGGAAAAAGTGCGCTAGTGAGGGGAAAGAAAACTCTGATCGGAGCCCCGCTGATGGCAACTGATTTGCGAGCAAGCGCGAGTTTGATTTTAGGAGGACTTGCAGCACAAGGAGAAACTTGGGTCAATCGGATCTACCACCTCGATCGGGGTTATGAAAAAATGGAAGAGAAGCTGAAGCTGCTAGGTGCGAAGATTGAGCGAGTTTCGTGGTGAGCACTTTGGGGGCAAGCCCCTACGCAAAGATTTTTTCAAGAGCGCTCATCCAGGGAAGAATCTCGGCGTGCGTTTTTTTTCGTGCGTGATTCTCGCCACAGGCAAATAGGACTTCCGCACTTTTTCCAAAGTCTTTGGAAATCGCTATCAGTTTATCGGCCTCTACGTCATCTACGGTGCCAGACTTGATTTCTACTAACAGGGTTTTTTGTCCGGGCCGTTCGATAATTAGGTCAACCTCGAGATCGTCCTTGGTTCTAAGGTATGAAAAACGAAAATCCTTTTCGAGATAGTCGTTCATGCGAATGCATTCAAGAATAAAGAAGTGTTCAAATGCTTGACCATAAGTTGATGAGCCCGGAAGTATCTGGATTTGGAGCGTTCCATCAAAGGCGCGTTTCACCCCTACGTCGAAAAAAAAGAACTTTGGTTTTTTTGTTTGTCTCTTGCGCATAGACCTGTGAAATGGATCGAGAAAATAACCGATCAAAGTGTCTTTGAGAATTTCGTAATATACTTAGCGCGGTCATAATTTGAGCTTTTTTGTTTTCAACTCTACCTCTGTTTTCTTCTCTTGATCAATTTTTTCTTGAGAATGCTCTAAAGCTAGTTTTATCCATTGATCAATCAAT
>JAHFAB010000166.1 GCA_023250795.1 Bacteriovoracaceae bacterium | reverse complement strand
ATTTTCTCATCAATTGACAACAGAGTTTGGACTGTCAGCAAACTTTCAATTTCATGATTGGTTGGATGCTTTTGAAACTCTTGCTCAAAACTGTAAACAAGGGAAATACACTGTTTTATTAGATGAGATCTCTTGGATGGGCTCTAGAGATCCAGAGTTTTTAGGAAAACTAAAAACGATTTGGGACAAAGCATTATCTAAAAACCCAAAATTGATTTTGGTTTTATGTGGATCCGTTTCGTCTTGGATTGATAAAAATATATTAAGTAGTACTGGGTTTTTGGGTAGAATTTCCTTAGAAATTTCTCTTCAAGAGCTTCCTTTAGTGGATTGTAATGGGTTTTGGGGGAAGAGAAAAAGTAGAGTTTCTTCTTACGAAAAGCTAAAAATTTTATCCGTGACTGGGGGGGTTCCAAAATATTTAGAAGAGGTTCAGCCCACTTGGACAGCGGAGAAAAATATATATCATTTGTGTTTTAAGCAGGAAGGGATTTTGTTTCATGAGTTCGAAAGGATTTTTTCAGATTTATTTGATAGAAGGGCACCCCTTTATAAAGAAATTATGATTTGCTTATCAGAGGGCCCCAAAGAGGCGGATGCGATATTTCGGTCCCTAAAAAAACAAAAAAGCGGGGTTCTGATCGGTTATCTCGAAGATTTAGTCTCTGCTGGTTTTTTATGTCGTGATTATGCGTGGAAATTTGATGGAAAACCGACAAAATTTAGTCGATTCCGTTTAAGTGATAATTATGTCAGATTTTATCTCAAATACATCATTCCTAATAAAAATAGGATTTTAGCTGGAAGTGTTTCTGAGAATGTAGCTTCCGTACTTCCTCAATGGGAAAGTGTTTGTGGGCTTCAGTTTGAAAATCTTGTGCTTAAAAACAGAAGAGAAATTAGGAGGTTTTTAGAAATTTCTACAAATGAATTTGTTCAAGATGGTCCCTATTTTCAGAAAAAAACCACTAAAACGAAGGGTTGTCAGATCGACTTGCTCATTCAGTGCAAGTATAACACGCTCTATGTCTGTGAAATTAAGTTTTCAAAAAACAGTATGGGTGCAGAAGTGATTTCTGAAGTAGAAAAAAAAATTTCCTCTCTTGCGATTCCAAAAAACTTTTCTGTAAGGCCAGTTCTTATCTATGAGGGGGAGCTAGCCCCGGTTGTGCTTGAAAGTCAGTATTTTGATAAAATCGTGAAATTTAGTGAACTTTTAGGTGAGACTGGAGGGATAAAATAAGCCTATCTTGACAGTTCCCTTGGATTTAGGTAATCCTGAGAGGATAAAGGAGTTCAACAGAACTAAATAAAGAATGGCATTTATACCTTCGAGTCCGTCTTCCAGTTCGCCGGGTCAGTCTTTTTCTCGACCGCCCCGCACCCCGTTTGTAAACCATGATAAAGATGAGCACAGAATAAATGAGAGGATCCGCGTCCCTCAGGTGCGTCTCATTGATGAGAAAGGAGGACAAGTCGGGATTGTCCCCACTCCGCAGGCGCTTCAGATGGCAAGAGACCGTGGGTTAGACCTCATGGAGGTTTCCCCCAATTCTCAGCCGCCTGTGTGTAAGATTTGTGATTATGGTAAGTTTAAATACGAAAAAAAGAAAAAAGAGCAAATAGCTCGGAAAAAACAAACCGTGATCAAAGTGAAGGAAATCCAGCTTCGTCCTCAGACTGAAGACCACGATCTTCAATATAAGTTCAAGAACGTCAAACAGTTTTTAGAAGATGGGGATAAGGCCAAAATTACTGTGATGTTTCGAGGTAGGGAAATTGCCTATGTAGATCAAGGGTATAAGATGCTCGATATGTTGATACAGCAGGTAAAAGACATCGCCATGATTGAGTCCCCCCCTAAGTTAGAGGGCAAGAAGCTCATGATGATCCTGGCCCCCGGCAAGAAACCGGCGTAGCGCACATCCCCGCGAATTTTAAGTGTTTATTTAATTTATAAGAGAGTGTGAGGGGCGTGTGCGTCCAGGAAGGACATAAGCACAGCGAGCACAGGATGTGCGTCCCCGACATCACTCTCTTATAAATTAAATAAACACTTAAAATTCGTAGGGATGTACTCACTCCGTTCTTGACGGTACCGGGTTGTTTGGAGTAGGTTGGCGAGCTTAATCGTAATATGAGTTTGGTGAAGAGGTTAGAATGAAAATCAAAACTAAAAAGGCAGCGGCTAAGCGGTTTAAGTTTACTGCTACGGGAAAAATCAAGTTTAAGCGGGCTGGAAAACGTCATAACTTGGGAAATAAGAATGCGGCAAGAAAACTTGCACTCAGGTCCGGGGGAATTGTTTTTTCAGGGGATCGGAAGCATGTTCATAAGTGCTTGCCCTATGGGTCTGCATAAGTAAGGAGAGAGAGTATGCCTCGCGCGAAACGTGGATTTAAACGAAGAAGACGACATAATAAAATTCTGAAACTTGCCGAAGGGTTTGTTTTAGGAAGAAAAAATAAACTCAAGCGTGCAGCAGAAGCTGTCGATCGTGCGATGGGTTATGCTTACCGGGATCGCCGAGTGAAGAAGCGGGATTTCAGGCAGCTTTGGATTGCGAGACTTTCAGCAGCGACTTCTGCAGTGGACATGAGCTATAGCCGGTTCATCGCAGCGCTGAAGAAAAATCAAGTGAACGTCAATCGGAAGATGCTCTCTGAGATTGCGATTGCTGATCCCAGTGCATTCAAAGCGATTGTCGATCAGGTTCGTTCAGCAGCACCCGCACATTAATAATGCTCAGAAACAAGCTGGATGCACTTTCTGCTCAAGCTTTAAGTGAAATTTCGCAGGCCTCTACCTCAGAGGCGCTCGAGTTGGTTCGGATTTCTTACCTGGGAAAAAAAGGCAGTCTGAGTGAAGTCCTCAAGGGCTTAGGCGAGGTTCCTGCGGCAGAGCGGCCTGCAATTGGGGCTTTAGCCAATGAATCAAAAAGGAAAATAGAATCAGCCCTAGAAAATCAGAAATCTTTACTCGAAGAAAAAGAACTCAGTCAGAAACTTTCTAAGGAAAAAATAGACCCCACATTGCCCGCAAGATCTTTACACCGAGGGAGTCTCCATCCAGTAACCCAGGTGACACGGAAACTGCTTCAGGTTTTTGGGCGCTTGGGATTTGAGGTGACTACCGGGCCCGAAGTGGAAACAGAGTTTTTAAACTTCGAGGCTGTAAATATTCCAAAAGATCACCCTGCTCGCGATATGCAAGACACATTTTTTATGGGTCCTGGGGTGGTTTTGAGAACGCACACCTCTGCCGTACAAATGAGGGTGCTTCGTTCGCAGTCTTGGCCTGTGAGGATTTTATGTCCTGGAGCGGTTTACCGCTGTGATCAAGACGCAACTCATCTCCCCATGTTTCATCAAGTTGAGGGCTTGTGGGTAGATCAAGGGGTGAAGATGAGTGATCTCAAAGGGACACTCGAGTTTTTTGCCAAAGAGGTTTTTGGGCCTGGAACTAAAATCAGGCTTCGCCCCAGTTATTTTCCATTCGTGGAGCCAGGGGCTGAAGTGGATGTGAGTTGCTTTCAGTGTGCCAATGGGACTAGCAGCGGGAGTGGAAAAAAAACGGGCTCTTGTCGAATTTGTAAAGACACGGGTTGGTTGGAAATATTAGGAGCAGGGATGGTTCACCCCAGACTTTTTGAACTAGCGGGTAAAAATTATGAGTTGCCAAACTCTCTCGGGAAAAAAGTAACTGGTTTTGCTTTTGGAATGGGAGTGGAGAGAATTGCGATGCTACTTCATCAAATTCCGGATTTGAGGCTCATGACTGCAGGCGATACTCGATTTTTAGGTCAGTTTTAAGGAGCCGGCGGGTGTCTGGTAAGGAGAATACTTAGTGAAAATTTCCTGGAATTGGCTTTCAGAGTTTGTGGATCTTTCAAAGATCGGTTCTCCGGAGAACTTAGCTCAGATTCTCACTCAGCGTGGACTTGAAGTCGAAGAAGTTCACAGTCTGTCACAGGGATTTGATCGGGTCGTGACCGCTCAGATTTTAGAAAAGAAAGCTCACCCCCAAGCAGATCGTCTCAGTCTTTGTCAGGTGAGTACTGGAACGGGCGATCCATTAGAAATTGTCTGTGGAGCTCAAAACATGAAGGCTGGGGACCGTGTGGCTTTGGCTCAGATTGGCGCACATCTTCCCAATGGACTTAAGATTGAAAAAAATAAAATCAGGGGTGTGACTTCCCACGGGATGCTTTGTTCTGAAGAAGAACTGAAGCTCAAAGAAAAAGCAGAGGGTATTTTGATCCTTCCACCAGAAACTCCATTGGGGAAACCCCTTGCGGAGTTTTTAGGTTTAGATGACACTGTTTTGTCTTTTAAACTGACTGCAAATCGGGGAGATTGTCTAAGCCATTTTGGAATTGCAAGAGAGGTGGCTTCTGCGTTGGGGACAAAAGCAAAGCTTCCTCATTTTATACCGCTTGAATTTAATAAAATCCCCTTTGCTATCGAACTTGATGCAGGCGAGTTAGCACCGCAGTTTCAGGGCTGTCTCATCGAAGGGGTAAAAATCGGTCCCTCGCCTACTTGGGTAGTTAAACGTTTGGAGTGTTTGGGAAGCCGGTCCATTAATAATGTGGTGGACGCGACCAATTTAGTGATGTTTGAGTTGGGTCATCCCATGCATACCTACGATGCCGATCGATTAGAGGGAAATCAGATTCGAGTTCGTACGGCTGAAAAAGGTGAAAAACTCGGTTTGCTAGATGGTTTGAGTGTGAGCTTAGAAGGCTTTGAGCTTGTAATTGCAGACGGAGTCAAGGCAGTGGGCTTGGCAGGAGTGATGGGGGGCGGAAATTCTGAAGTTCGCGCTGAGACCACTCGACTTTTACTAGAGTGTGCAGAGTTTTCCCCAGTACTTGTGAGGAGAGCAGCTTTCAAGCACCAGAAGCAAAGCGAAGCATCACACCGATTTGAGCGTGGAGTAGACCCCAGTGGTTTACCGATTGCGCTCAGCAGACTCGCCACTCTCATTGTCGAACTTGCAGGGGGAAAAATCGGTGGGGCAGCTTTTGCAAAAAATAAAACTAAAGCGCTTACTACGATTGAACTCCTACCTGGGTTTATCAACCAGTTTTTGGGGACTTCATTTTCAGATGAGTCCATAGAAAAAGCTCTATTGTCACAAGGGTGTCAGGTGACAAAAAAATC
>JAHFAB010000165.1 GCA_023250795.1 Bacteriovoracaceae bacterium | reverse complement strand
GCTTTTCTTGGGGATGTAAAGCGGAGTCTAATCGGTTTAACTTCTGCGATGAGCATTATGAACATTTTAAATTCGGTCTGATTAAAAAAACCGGAGAACCTGTCCCAGATTTTGAAAAAAAGTTAGAGCACTATAAGAATTATAAGACAAAGCAAGGTGCTCAAAAAGCTGCTTAAGCCATCTTTGGCTTAACAAAAGAGCTGTACCCACCACCTCCTCGGGGGCCCCAAAATCGTATCTGATTTTCGGGGTCCTCATTTTTTAAAATCCGTAGCCTACTCCCAATGAGAGCGTACTGGAGTTTCCAGTAAAGAGCGCTGTTGGGAAACTCACATTGAAATGCAGTCTTGAGATATCCAAACCAATATTGAGCGGGTGTCCATTGCCCATATGAAAACTGTAAGATGCCCCGCCTGCCAGCTCATAGCTTGTAAAGGTGACAAAGTTGAACTGTGTAGAGACAGGAGAAAATTTGAGATAAGTAAAAATCGAAGCTCCGTCTTTTAGTTCTTTTCTCAATGCAGGATATAATTGAGGTCCTAACATATTAGCGAAACCATATTTTCCAGAGCTTGAGTTTATGACAAAAGTGGATGTGTAGTAATAACCGCCGTAGAGACCATATTGCCAAGCACCGACTTGATCAAAGAGATATCCAAAACGAAAATTTACCCCGAGAAATCTTAATCCCAGTTTTGAGGCTTGGGGTAGAGCAGCAATTGTAAAATAAGCACTGATTCCTGCGTTCCAATGAGGTGGAATCAGCATATAATTGTACGAGAATCTCACTGTGCTTGCATATTCAGTAAACTTAGTGGGAATATCGATGTTTTTTCCGATATCAAAAAGAGATTCTGAGTATGAAATTCCAGTGATACCAAGATAAAAATTAAACACACTTCTTTTAGGAAAGCGTTTTTTGGCAAGTACAATAAAAGACTCCCAGCCTGGGACATAGACCCTGAGAGTCTCTTCTTCTTTTTCACCGCTAGGGCCTTTGGCAAAGACATGGAGAGTGGTTTCTTTATGGGTTAAAAAAGAATTGAGCCTGAAATGTCCATCTTTTCCCGTTTTTATCCCGACGCCATTACAACTGAGTGTCCAATGAGTTCGTCTATATCGACCTTCGATCATGGCTTCAATCCCCAACCCTTTCCATGTAGTAGGCAGAGTTTCGAGTAAAACTGCGTCTTCATTTCGCCATTCTAAATTTGTAATTCTAGGGGGGGCTTTAGTGATGAGCAGCTTACCTTCTCTTTTCCAGACAGGGGTATTGGGTCCGGGAGGTAGCGCGAGCGCGGCTTTCGATTTAGGGGCAATGCTTTCTTTTTCAGCAGAGAGGGCAAAAGGCGAAAACCATGGGAGTGAGAAAGTCACAAAAAAAGTTAAAATGGAGAGCAGTGTTGGTATTCCCATTTTCTCAAGCGGAAGTATCGAGATCTTTTCTCTAGGGCTAGCCTCTAGCACTGGGGCAAAAAAGATGCCCTTTGAACCTGGATTCCTACTCATAAAGCTACGCATGAGTTCCAGATCAGTTTTTTTGATCTGCTCTCTATCGAAAAGCTGAAACACTTCGCGTGATCCATCTAAGCCCTCTGCAATAAGATGAAGCAAGTTTTTGCCTGTGGAGCGATAATAAAAAAACTGTTTTTTCTTTTTATCAATATAAGTATTTTTACAAAGTTGCTCGTTTAACAAAGTAATATGAAGTCTCTTCATCCAGGAGGCTCCCAGATAATTTGCTATTCCTGGATCCAAGACAAGATAAATCGGTTTCCCCTTACTCAGAGGGTGTGGGTTGAGCCGGTGTAGAACAAATATTTCACAAAGAGCTCTGAGATGTGTCTCGATTCGCCTAGAGTCTTCATGCAAAGCTCTCGCAATAGTTACGCGCGTAGGTTCTTCGAGTTTAGCGCAGTGGGCTAATATTTGATATGTGAGATCCGGATCGAGTTTTAGAGTCTTAAGTTGCTGTATGTCTCTGGTGCAAGTCAGTTGTATCCAGTCTTCAAAAAGAGCGGTTTTTGCGTGCTCGTCTCGAACTGAAAAAATAGCAGGCATTCCACCATCATTCAGATATTTTACAAATTGGGCTCTCGTAATGGCTTTCTTCAGATGAGTGCCAATTGTTTCACTTATATTCATCGGATAAATTCTCACTCGTCCCAGTCGACCAGTGAGTGCTTCTCTAATCTTGGTGAGGTAAGAAAACTCAGTGGATCCCAAAAGAAGGTATTTTCCAGGTGTTTGATCCAAATCCACTTCATATTTGATGGCATCAAAAATTTCGGGAACTTTTTGAGCCTCATCAATGATGAGTGGAGAGAAATCTGAATAATCTTTCAAAAAAGTATGAGTCTGGTCTTTAGCATGCGCGAGAAGGCTCTGTTGGTCAAATGTGAGGTATTTTGATTTCTTAAACTTATTTTTTAGAATCTCTCTAGCTAAAAAACTTTTTCCAGTTTGACGAGCGCCTTGCATGGCTACCACACGAAAATATTTTAGCCTTTTTAGCAATACTTGTAAAACAAGACGGTTTCTCAAATGAATCATATATCTCATTAGACCCCCCCTGTTTTTTACAGTCAATGCAAAAAACAGGGGGGGTCTAATAGTGATGGCAGCTTATCTCTAGGGGGTTAAATAGTCTTGACTCAATGCATATAGTTTGGCAAAAACATTGTTTATTGTGGAGGATCCTTATTATGAGAGAATGTTTTTGCAGATTAGTTTGGCTAAAGATGTTCTTGTTTTTTTCTTTTTTTATTCAGAATAGTTTTGCTGGACATAATATTTCAAAAATTTTACCGATCTTTGTTCCAAAAGGTTTTGAAGCAAGGCTCGTATTTGATCAGAGTGTAGAGTTTGAGTTTTATGATCTAGATCCTGAAAAAAATCCTAAGTCCAAAGAGATTAGAGAAAATATGGCCCGTGAGGAAATCGAAAAGCAGCTTGAATTTTTATCAGGCACATTGAGCGCCCAACAGGAAGAAGGTCGGGAGGCAGCTCCTAAGGGAGATCACCAAGTTCAGATCACAAGTTATAGCCTAAAAAAGCCGAACATTTGGTCTGCAAACTACCACTATGACGGAACGATTCTTTTGAAAGATCGACCAGAGTTTGAAAACACCATCACCCTGACTCTTCCAATTAATCCCCGAAAAATTTGGCAGGCCACCGGTGGGATTGTCAAGAAATATAACCCAGAGACTAAAAAAGATGAGCCCTTTAACCCCTGTATGGATTTTTGCGTTCCTGAGGATTTTGGAAACTATTATTTTCACTACTTTTGGAAACCAGAACTTCCAGGCTGCCCTTTAAAGGAGTTATCCAAAGTAAAACCAGGTGAAACCGCGGACTACGTCAAATTTCGAGCCAAATTCACTCGTTTAGAAACCAAAGAAGAGCGAGAAAAAAACACCCTACATCCACGCTACCCAAGGTATCCAGAGTTGGTTCGAGAGGGTGTAGTCGAAGCAGTTATTTTTGTTGGAATGGATGATGAAAATAATTCTTGGGAAACAATAGTAAAAGAAAAATCAAAGAAGAATGATAACAAGCAATATGTTCAACAAGACGATGGGGGTCTTTCTTTCGAAGAGTATAAGAGGGAGCTTCAGGACAGTAAAAAACTGGATTTTACTCTTGAAAAAAAATGGTCTTCAGAAGACATCCAAACTTATTACGAGAGCAAGGGACATACTTGGAGAGAAGAAGATTTTATTGGTTACAAAAAAGACGAAAATGGGAAAAAACAAATAATAAAGCTATTACCTACAATCATTGACTATAAGAAAATTTTTAAAAATATTACAATGAAGGTTCGGTTGGTGTTTACACCAACAGGTCACAATGACAGACGGTCTTTTCTGTTTCGACTGCTCTATGTGGATGCTAAAAATAAAAGTTCTGTCATCATTTACGATGGGCATTCTGGACAGGGAGTGAATTTAGACCCCTGGTTTTTGTCCAACAATTTGGAAGATAATTTTGATGAAAATGAAGAAAATCAGTATCAAATTTTTAGACTAGATTCTTGTCACGCATATACTTATTACAGTACGCCTTATATTCATTTGAAAAAGGGCAGGCGCTACACTGAAGTTTTGACCAATGGTTTGATCACTGATATGGATGTGCCAGTTGGGAAAAAAGTAGCATTGATTACTGCGATTACAGATTGGCTTAGTGGAAATAGAGCTTGGAGTTACGAAGATATTGGGGAAGCAATAGACACTAATAATTTATCAGCTGTCATAGGAGATGAGGACAATCCTACTGATGCACCCCCATTTCCCAAGTAAAAAACACTTCATCCAGCGTTCCAATGTCGCGCCTATGTAATATTGAGTAAGTGTGGTACTGAGAGGGTATGTTCTGGAAAGAGTTGCTCCTGCAGGGGCTCAAAGAAGATCAGTGGCAATGGGATTGGAGTACAAAGGGGAGTGTAAAAGCCTCTCGAGGTTCTGTGGCGGCAGAAGTGATTGCCAAATCAGAGGGGATCTGGGCTGCTGAGGGATTGGTAAAAGCTGCGGCGGCGCTCTCTCAAGATTTCGATTTTTTTTTAGAAATCAATTCGAAAATAAAAGATGGAGAGAGGTTCTCACCGGGGCAGAAGCTTCTTGTGTGGAATGGCAATGCCCAAGTCATCTTAGGATTTGAAAGGGCTTTTTTAAACCTGTCTTCTTATACGTCCGGCATTGCTACGCATACAAGAACTTTGGTGGATTTGGTCGAAAAGGCTTGGGGAAAAACCGAATTAAAAAACTCTCAAAGAAAAATTCCTCGCGTTACAGCTACTCGAAAGACTTTGCCACAGTATCGCGATTTGGCTGTTTATGCAGTTCAGGTGGGAGGGGGATTTAGCCATCGATTAAGTTTATCGAGCGGCATTCTCATCAAAGAAAATCATATCAAAGCTGCAGGGGGTATCAAAAATGCAGTCTTGGGTGTGAGAGAAATATCTCCGCACGGTTTAAAAATAGAAGTCGAAGTGCGAAATCAAGACGAATTGAGAGAAGGATTAGCTCTTCAAGTAGATGCACTATTACTCGATAATTTTAGCGTTCAAGAAGTAAAAGACGCTTTGAGAATCATTACAAAAAATGGGAATCCAGTTTGTGTAGAGGTTTCGGGTGGTTTAAATGAAAAAAATATTTCCGAATATGTCTTAGAGGGTG